>NZ_JBSFBQ010000043.1:0-70296 GCF_053593015.1 Streptomyces sp. NPDC002403
GCGACGCCGTACGCGACGAGCTTGGCGGTGAGCACCTGCCGGCGCCGCGGGGCGTAGAGGAAGGTGTACGTGAACCGCCCAGTGCGTTGTCTGTGCGCCGCCAGGGACTCGAACCCCGGACCCGCTGATTAAGAGTCAGCTGCTCTAACCAACTGAGCTAGCGGCGCCTGCTGACTCGAAAATAATACCTGCTCCCGAGGGGTGCTGATGACACCCCCGTCGGACGGTGCCTAGAGCGCCATCGACAGGAGGACCGGTGCCGCCCGTCGGTTCAGTGTGTCGGCCGCCGAGCGCAGGCGGTGCGCGTCCTCGATCGGCAGTGACAGTGCCAGGCAGCCCGCCGACGCGCCGGCCGTCAGCGGTACCGCCGCGCACACCGTGCCGACCGCGTACTCCTGGATGTCGAGCACCGGGACCGTGGCCGGCTGGCTGTCCAGCTTGGAGAAGAGCACCTTCTCGTTGGTGATCGTCCGCGAGGTGAGCCGGGGCGTCTTGTGGCGCGAGATGTGGTCGCGGCGGCCGTTGTGGTCGAGCTGGGAGAGCAGGCACTTGCCGACCGCCGAGGCGTGGGCGGCCGAGCGGAAGTCCACCCACTCGTTGACCGCGGGGGTGAGCGGGCCGTCGGCGTACTGCGTGACCCGGATCTCGCCGTCGACGTACCGGCTGATGTAGACCGCCGCGCCGACCGAATCGCGCAGTTGCGCCAGCATCTGCTGGAGCTTGGTCTCCAGGGCCTGTCTGCGGGCCGGGCCGGAGCCGAGGAGCAGGAGCGAGGAGCCGATGACGTACGCGCCGTCGGTGACCTGCTCCACATAGCCCTCGCGGCGCAGTGTCAGCAGCAGGGAGGCGAGGTGGCCGATGGGCAGTCCCGTCTCGCGGGAGATCTGGGTGTCCGTCACGCCGTTGCCGTGCTTGGAGACCGTTTCGAGAACACGAAGGGCGTACTGCACCGAATGGAACGGTGCGGTCGGTTCGGGCTTCAACGCCACGGTTTCCCCCTACCAGGTTGTGACCGCAAGCTCTGTCTTCACGATAGCCGCCAAGACCCTTCTCCGGGGCGGCTGTTGGCGACTCGCCGAGGCGTGGCACCTCCGTGAGCTGGGGCGCATCCGTCTGGCATATGCCAAAGTCAATGCCCTTCGGTGAGTGGCGAGGTCACAGCGCCGCGCACGGGAAAGCGCGGGTGTGTCCGTGCCCCGCGTCCGGAAAGATTTTTTCCGGTGAACCGGATTCGCCCATCCGGCCAATGTCGAACGTCAGTGCCGCTTTCGGTCCCGGATCACTCGCCCGGCTCCGGAACGGGTACGTAACCGCGCTGCTTGTCCACCACGTTCGGCAGCGGCTCACCGGCCGCCCAGAGTTCGTACATCGCGACGAACTGCTCGCCCAGCCGGTCCCGCCAGCCCGCCGTGTCGCCGCTCATGTGCGGTGACACGACCAGATCCGGCACGTCCCAGAGCGGGCTCTGCGGCCCCAGCGGCTCCTGCTCGAACACATCGAGCGCCGCGCCCGCGATCCAGCGCCTGCGCAGCGCCTCGGCCAGATCGTCCTCGACGACCATCGGGCCGCGCCCCACATTGATGAACCGGGCCGACGGCTGCATCAGCCCGAAGAACCGGGCGTCGAACATGCCGCGGGTCGACTCGGTCAGCGGAGCCGCGCAGATCACCCAGTCGGCCAGCGCGGTCAGCCGGTCCAGATCCTCGGCGCCGTGGATGGTGCGCCGCGCCCTGCGCCCCACGAGCGCCACTTGGACCCCCAGTGCGATCAGCAGCCTGGTGATCTCCCGCCCGATCGGGCCCGCGCCGACGACCACCGCGCGGCTGCCCGCGAGCTGCGTGGTCTCGCGGTGGCGCCACTGCCGCCGGCGCTGGAGCTCCAGCGTGCCGGGGAGATCCTTGGCGAACGCCAGCACCAGGCCGGTCACGTACTCGGCGATCGGCCGCTCGAAGATGCCCCGGGCGTTGGTCACCACCGTGCCGGAGGCCGTCAGCTCCGGGCAGAGCAGCCGGTCCACGCCCGCGCTCGCCGTGTGCACCCAGGCCGGGCGCGGTCCGTCTCCGGGCCAGGCGGCCCGTACCGCGTCGGAGGTGAAGTCCCACACCAGCAGCACATCGGCCGACGGGAGCCGCGCGGCCAGTCCGGCCTCGTCCGTGTAACGGATCCGGGCCCGGCCGGTCAGCCGGCCCAGCCGCGGTGACGGGTCGGTGTCCAGGACGAGCAGGGTGGGCTCTGACATGAGAGGCGGTCGCTCCGCTGCGTCTGGGATGTGCGGATTGACCACGCTCGCACCCGGGTCCCCACCCGTCAACAGGGCACCGGGGGAGTCATGACATATGGAGGAATACTAGGAGGAAACGGGAACAGGGAGGGCGGACCTGTGGACATGACGATCGTCGGAATTCTCTACCCGGGTCACTTCGCGGCGGACGACTTCCCGCGGATGGAGATCCTGCTCGACGCCGTCAGGCTGGTCGTGAACCGCACCGAAGTCGAGGAGGACGCCTACGGGATCGACGCCCTGATGCGGACCGGCTCGCCCGAACACCTGGCCGCCGGGGTGGAGGAGCTGCAACGCGCCGGTGTCGAGTCCGTCGTGTGGGCGAGCGGCGGCGGCAGCTTCCTGTACGGCTGGGAGGGCGCCCATGAACAGACCGCCGCCGTGGCCCGGGCGGTCGGCGTGCCCGCCTCCAGCACCTCCCTCGGCTTCGCCCACGCGGTACGGGAGCTGGGCGCCGGACGGGTCGCCGTCGCCTCCACCTACTCCGAACGGGTCACCGGCCTGTTCGCCGACTTCCTGCATGCCGCGGGCATCGACGTGGCCGGTACCCGCGCCGCCTCGCTCGGCTCGGCCGCCGAGGCCGCCGCCTGGGACCTGGACCGGGTGAAGGAACTCGCCGTCGCCGCCGACCGGCCGGAGGCGGACGTGGTGCTGCTGCCCGACACGGCACTGCACACCGCCGGGCATGAGGCGGACCTGGAGGAACTCCTGGGCAAACCGGTCCTCACCGGGAACCAGGTCACCGTCCGCGAGGGCCTGCGCCTGGCCGGCCGCCGCTCGTGGTCCCCGCGACTGGGCCGGCTCTTCGCCGCCCGGGAAGCCCCGCCGGCCCCGGTGGCCACCTGGGGCGAGGGCCGGGCACGCGCCCACAGCGGCAGGCACGGCCGGCCGGGAACGTGACTCCGGCCCATCCCGGAGACCCTCCGGCCCTTCCCGGAGACCTGCGGAGGGAATAACCGGAGACAACCTCCTGTTATGGGCTTCCGGACGTACGAGCCGGACGTACGAGCCGGACCGAGGCGCATCACCGGAGAGGTCAGCACGTGGACGAGATTCGAGGCGACGAGATCCGTGGCAGGGCGGAGGGAACGGCACCCGTTCCGCTCTCCGTGCTGGACCTGGTGACCGTCGGGCAGGGCCGCACCGCCACCCAGGCGCTGCGCACCGGTGTGGACATCGCGCAGCTCGCCGAGCGCCGCGGCTTCCACCGCTACTGGGTCGCCGAGCACCACTCCATGCCCGGCGTCGCCTCCTCCTCGCCCGCCGTGATCCTGGCCCACCTCGCCGCCCGCACCGAGCGCATCAGGCTCGGTTCCGGCGGCGTGATGCTGCCCAACCACGCCCCGCTGGTCATCGCGGAACAGTTCGGAACCCTGGAGGCCATGGCCCCCGGCCGCATCGACCTCGGCCTCGGCCGCGCCCCCGGCACCGACGGCGCGACGGCGGCCGCGCTGCGCCGCAGCGACCGGCTGAACGAGGGCGCGGACGACTTCCCCCAGCAGCTCGCCGAGCTGACCCGGTTCCTGGACGACGACTTCCCCGACGGCCACCCCTACGCGCGCATCCACGCGGTCCCCGGCCCCGTCCAGGCCACGGCCGACGGCGGCGTCCAGTCGCCGGCCCGCCCGCCGCTCTGGCTGCTGGGCTCCTCCGGCTTCAGCGCCCGGCTGGCCGGTGTGCTCGGCCTGCCCTTCGCCTTCGCCCACCACTTCTCGGCCCAGAACACGATTCCGGCGCTCGACCTGTACCGGGAGTCGTTCCGGCCGTCCGCGGTGCTGGACGCCCCGTACGCCCTGATCGGCGTCTCGGCCCTGGCCGCCGACGACGAGCGCGAGGCCCGCCGCCAGGTGCTCTCCGGCGCACTGTCCATGGTCCGGCTGCGCACCGGCCGCCCCGGTCTGGTCCCGACGCCCGAGGAGGCGGAGGCGTACGCCTTCAGCCCGATGGAGCGCGAGTTCGTGGACAGCTGGCTCGCCAACATCGTCCACGGCACCGCGGACCAGGTCCGCACCGGCCTCGACGGGCTGGCCAAGCGCACCGGCGCCGACGAGCTCATGATCACCGCCAACGCCCACGGCGGCGAGGCGAGGCTGCGCAGCTACGAACTGATCGCGGACGCGTACGGACTGCCCACGGCCTGACCCGGCCCCGCGCGGCGGCTCAGCCCTGCATCGGGCGGGTGCCGATCAGCTCGGCGATCCGCTCCGGGGCCACCGCGCGGGAGTACAGCCAGCCCTGCCCGGTGTCGCAGCCGATCCTGCGCAGCCGTTCCGCCTGGCCGGCCGTCTCCACACACTCCGCGGTGACGGTCAGGCCCAGCCGGTGCGCCAGCTGCACCATCGCCTCGACGATCGTCTCGTCGGCCGGGCTCGGGTGGGCGCCGTCGTCGTAGCGGAAGCCGCGTACGAAGGAGCCGTCCAGCTTCAGTACCGAGACCGGCAGCCGGCTCAGATAGGCGAGGTTGGAGTAGCCGGTGCCGAAGTCGTCGATGGCGATCCGTACGCCCATATCGCTGAGCGACTGGAGCGCCTGGATCGGGCGCCCCGCGGAGCCCATCACCGCGGACTCGGTCAGCTCCAGCTGGAGCAGCGAGGGGTCCAGGCCGGTCTCGGCGAGGATCTCCGCGACATCGGTGACCAGGTCGGAGTCCCAGACCTGGCGCACGGCGACATTGACGCTGATGAACAGCGGCGGATCGCAGGGGTGCTCCAGCTGCCAGCGCCGGGCCTGGCGGCAGGCGGACTGCAGCACCCACCGGCCGAGCTGGACGATCGAGCCGTCCTCCTCGGCGATCGCGACGAACCGATTCGGCGAGAGCATGCCGAACTGGGGATGGTTCCAGCGGACCAGGGCCTCCACCCCGCGCACGACTCCGTCGGCCATGCCGACCAGCGGCTGGTACTCGATGGTGAACTCGCCGCGCTCCACGGCGGGCCGCAGATTGGACGAGAGCGTCTGCCGGGTCATCCGGTGGGCGTTGCGCTCCGGGTCGAAGACCGTCCAGCGGGCCTTTCCGTCCGCCTTCGCCCAGTACAGCGTGGTGTCGGCGGCCTGCATCAGACCGGTGGCGGAGGTCCCGGCCACGGCCCGTTCCACCACCCCGATCGAGGCCGACACGGAGAGCCGCTGCCCGGCCAGGTCGAAGGGCTGCTGGAGGGCGGCGAGGACGCTGCGGGCCAGGTCGGTGAGCTGCTGCGTACCGGCGGAGTCCTCGACCAGGATCGCGAACTCGTCGCCGCCGAGGCGCGCCACGAGATGGGCGCCGGCGCGGTGCGGGCCGTCCTGGGCCGCGCAGTCGGTGAGCCGTGCGGCGACGGCGGCGAGCAGCCGGTCGCCGATCCGGTGGCCCATCGTGTCGTTGACGGCCTTGAAGCCGTCCAGGTCCAGATAGCAGAGCCCCACCCGGCCGTGCCCGGAGGCGCCGCCGTACGACGGGGTCTCCAGGGCGGCCGAGAGCCGTTCGAAGAACAGCGTCCGGTTGGGCAGCCGGGTCACCGGGTCGTGCATCTGGAGGTGGCGCAGCCGCTTCTGCAGCTCGCGCCGGTCGCTGATGTCCGAGACGGAGAGCAGCACCCGGCCGGATCCGGAGCCGTCGCCCGCACCCGTCACCTGCCCGGGCATCGGTACGACGGTGACCTCGGCCCACAGGGCGCGTCCGTCGGGGTGCTTGAGCCGGTGGGTGCAGCGGAATCGTGAGCGCCGCCCGTGCAGCACCTCGCGGTACGCGTGCCAGGTGCGGCCGTCCGCCGCGAGGTCGAGCAGATCGGCCGCGGACTGGTTGGTCAGCGCGGAGGCAGGGCGGCCGAGGAGGCCGCCGAGGGCTTCGTTGGCGGTGACGACCAGGCCCTCGTGATCGACGACGGCCATCGGGAGGGTGGCGGCCAGGAACGCGGCCCGGTAGCCGTGCGGCTCGGAGCACCCGGCTCCGACCGAGGGCCACGGAGGGTGACATTCCGTAGTGGCCGATCCTGCGGAATGCCGGGGTGTGCCCGCCGTGGGCCCGGGCCCTTCGGGGGTTCCGCTCACCGTTCGCTCCCGCCGTGCAGTTCTGTCCTGAACAGGTGTGGCCGGACTGGCCCGCCGCGCGGAGCGCCTGGTTCGAAGGCGCTGACCACGCGGGAAAGCCTGGTGAAGCATAGAGGTTGGTACGGCGGCCGTTCCAGCGCCCGACCCTTCCACGCCCCGCGTTCGCCCCGCATGGGCCATTCATGCGTAGCTCCGATTTGCACGTAACAGATCACTTCTGAGTGATTGCGTTCTCCTGCAAGGCCTCCCTGATCGATTGTGACTTTCTGTGAGGGTCAGGGTCTTGATCGATCGCTGACTCGACTGGGGCAGCCCAACAGGACGAAAGCCTCGAATCATCACAGGGTGGGTGGGTGACCGCATCTCGCACCCGGAGGTAGACGTGCCGCCGCGTCAACACAGATCCGGGGGAGTGGAGAGGCCGAGCCTGCGTGCCGTGGGTGCCGCCGTGACCTCTCTTCTGGCGCTCGCTGCCACCTCCCTCGTCGCCGGGCCCGCCGTGGCCGGCGCCGAAGGGGCCGGCCCCTGCGCCCTGCCCCGGACCGAGGCGCACCACTCCCTCGGCGTGAGCGACTGGAACGGTTCCTACCCCCGCCCCGACCACCCCCTCGACGCGGTCATGGTCTTCCTCTCCTTCCCGGACCACACCCCCGCCATGACCCCCGCACAGCTCGCCGCCGACCACTTCCCCGCCACCACCCGCTTCTTCCAGCGCGCCTCGTACGGGAAGTTCACCCTGCGCCCGCACCCGCTGCGGCAGTGGATCCGCATGCCCAAGACGTCCGACCGGTACGGGATACGCCGCGACTGGGACAACGAACGGCGCAGCAGCTATCTGCGCGACGCCGTCGCCGCGGCCGATCCGAAGGTCGACTTCTCCCGGTACGACATCGTCTATCTGGTCGCCGACCCGGACGCCCCGGGCGTCGACTCCGACGCCACCAAGGTCGTCAACTTCGACCGGCCGCTGCACGCCGACGGCACGGACATCCGCCGCGTCGTCACCGTCTTCGAGCAGCACCCGCCGGACCACAACGTGCTGGCCCACGAGACCGGGCACGTCCTCGACCTGCCGGACCTCTACCACCGGCCGTCCGACGGCAAGGGCGACTGGGACACCTACGTCGGCGACTGGGACGTGATGGGCAGTCAGTTCGGACTCGCGCCGGACCTCTTCGGCTGGCACAAGTGGAAGCTGGGCTGGCTGGACAGCCGGCAGGTGATCTGCGTCCAGAAGAGCCGGGACGTCACCCTGGAGCCGATGGCCGCCGTGCCCGAGTCCGGTGCCTCCATCGGCACCCGGCTCGCGGTGATCAGGACCGGCGAGGACAGCGCCGTGGCCATCGAGGCCCGCAGTGCCACCGGCAACGACAGCATGACCTGCACCGAAGGTGTCCTGATCTACCGGGTGCGCAACGGAACCCCGTCCGGCGGCGGCCCGGTCGAGGTCCTCGACACCCATCCCCGCACCGACGCCTGCTGGGACCGCTCGGTCTACGCGCCGCTCGCCGACGCCCCGCTGCGGGTCGGCGAGACGTACAGCATCCCCGGCGCGCACGCGAAGGTCGAGGTCGCGGACCGGACCCCGTCGGGCGCCTGGACGGTCCGGATCACCACCGGGACGTAGAGCACCCGGCATCCGGCGGACACGAAGAAGCCCCCCGCTCGCGCGAGGGGCTTCTTCCGTCTGTGCGCCGCCAGGGACTCGAACCCCGGACCCGCTGATTAAGAGTCAGCTGCTCTAACCAACTGAGCTAGCGGCGCCTGCTGACGTCGTAGACATTAGCATCCGGATCGGCGGGAGGAAAAATCGAATTCCTGACCATCGGTGAGGGCGCCGATCTGGTCACCCGCACGCAGGCCCAGAGCAGCACGTCGGGGCCCGGCAGCCAGGGACTGCGGGTGTCGGGGGCGACCAGCCAGCGGGGGCCGGGAGTGGTGGAGGTGCAGGTCAGGGGCGGGACGGTCACCGCGTCCCCGGTGCCGTGGCAGAGCAGCGGCGGGACCTTGCCGTCGGCCTCCTCGCCGTCGCCCGGCCCGGGCGGGACCATGGTCCCCCGCGGCACGGGCCCGCCGCCCCACTCCTCCCAGTCGAGCAGCGAGGGGAGCCGCTGGGCGGTGCCGGGCGAGGCGAACAGCAGCATCCGCCCCCGGTGCGTGGCCACCGGACCGGAGCCGGGGCCGTCGGACCACAGGTGTTCCAGCATCCGGCGCCCGAAGAGGGTGGGCACGTTCACCACGTCGAAGGCGGAACCGCACGGCAGGACCCCCGGCGAGGAGGGGTGGGCCTCCCACTGGGCCAGTGTGCTGCGCGGATACGCCGCGGCGCCGGCGAGCCAGGCGGCGCCGGCCGCCGTGACCTGGGCCGTCTGGTTCGCGGCCTGGTTCCGGAGAACGGCGAAGAGGCCGGCGTCCTGGTGGGTGTCGCCGTGGTGCAGGGTCGAATTGTCTGGCAGCCATGCGGTCATGCCGACATATCTACCGGGAGTGATCGAGCGGATTCCGAGAGTTGCCGGAAACCGGGACAGGTCGGGGTGCGGAGGAGTATCTTGCGCTCGGGCATATGCCAGTGGTTCTGCCCGGAGTCAGGACCGGGCCCCTCAGGGCGTGGCGCCGCCCAGCAGGCTCCGGCCGAACTCGACCATCTTCTTGGCGTAGTCCTCGGTCCACTGCGCGCGCTGCGCGATGTCCGCCGTCGTGAGCCGGTCGAACCGGCGCGGATCGGCGAGCTGGGCGGCCGCGATCGCCTGGAACTCGACCGCGCGGTCGCTCGCGGCACGGAACGCCAGGGTCAGTTCGGTGGCGCGGTCCAGCAACTCCCTCGGATCGTCCATCGACTCCAGGTCGAAGAAGTGCTCGGGATCGGCGACCGCCGCCGACGGCTCGAAGAGCAGGGGCGCGGGGCGCAGCCGCTGCTGCTCGTTCCGCTCGGGTTGTGCCATGTGGTGTTGCCTCCTTGGGTCGGCCCGGTGGCCACCCTCCATTGTCCAACGCCCCGCAAGGGGGCCCGGAGCACGGCGGCCGTCACCCCGCCCACCGCACCCGGTGCTCCGCCAGATGCGCCAGCACCGAGTGGTTCGCCTCCCAGCCGTCCGGGAACTTCACCGTGACGCCCAGCTGCACCGGCTCCGTCGACGGGTGCTCGTCCAGCAGCTCGGCGACGCCCGCCCGGCACACCACGACGCAGGCGTGCCGGTGGCGCGAGGCCAGCACGCAGAGCCGGCCCGTCTCCAGGTGGAAGGCCGTGGCGTCGGGACGGCCGGAGAGCGGGTGCAGGACCACCGTCACATCGAACTCGCGGCCCTGGAGACGGTTCGCCGTGTCCACCGCGACGCCCGTCACACCCAGCTCCGCGAGGGCCGCCCGTACCGCCGCGGCCTGGTCGCGATGGGCGGTGCCGACCGCGACCCGGTCCGCCGTCACCGGCACCGGGTCCGGCGAGCGCTCGCTGGTCGCCGCGCCGCCCCGGTCCAGCAGCCGGCGGACGACCAGGGCCACCGCGCGCACCGCTTCCGGATCGGTGCGCGGGGTGTGCCGGGCCGGGAGCTCCAGCAGGCCCCAGCCGGACTCCGCCGCCTCGTCCAGCACCCGGTCCGGGGCCGAGCCGTCGGACGCCACTCCGAACGACAGCCGCCGGTCGCCGTGGTCCGTACCGCTGCGGAACGGGGTGTACGGGTAGAACGCGTCCGAGACCAGCGGCGCGGCGGAGGCGGGCAGCCGCCACGACACCGGCAGCCGGTGCTGCGGCAGCCGGGGGTTGTGCGCGAGCAGCGTGGAGACGGCGCTCGCCGACGGGTCGTACGAGAGCCCCGCCCACTGGTCCGCGCCGACGATGGAGAACGGGTCCAGCTGGCCCGGATCGCCGACGAACAGCGCCCGCTCGAAGAGCCCCGCGACGGCCAGCAGCGCGTCCGAACGCATCTGGTACGCCTCGTCCACGATCGCGTGGCCCCACGGCTCGACGTTCTTCACGTGCGCCCACTTGGCGGCCGTCGAGATGACGACGTCGAGCCCCGCGAGATCGGACGCCTTGGCCGACTTCCGTACGTTGGCCAGCCCGTCCAGCACCTTGTCGTACGGGTCGGTGTCATTGCTGTGCAGCCGGCCGACCGGCAGCCCCGGATCCTTCTCCGCCAGCCGCACCACCAGGTCGTCGACCTGGGCGTTGGTCTGCGCGACCACCATCAGCGGACGCCCGGCCGCCGCGAGTTCGAGCGCGGCGCGCACCACGAGCGTCGACTTGCCGGCGCCCGGCGGTGAGTCCACCACGATGCCGCGCTCCGTACCGCCCAGGGTGTCGGCGAGGATCGCGTCGGTCGCCCGCGCGGCCTGGGCGCCCGGGTCGAATACGGCCGTCACAGAAGGTCCTCCGCGGTCACGGGGTCGGGGCTCTCGGCATGCCCGGCCGCATCCGGCGGGCCGCCGTGCGTCCAGGGCGTCTGCTCCGGGTCCGGCAGCTTCGGGCCGCCGCGCTGATCGTGCTCGAAGAGCGTCCAGGCGATCCGGTCACCCGGCTCGGGCACCGAACCCGGGGCCGGCTCCTTGCTCCGGCCCATCCGGTCGAGGATCCGCAGCACCAGCGGGGGCGCGCCCCCGTCCTGCGGCTCGGCGTACCCCACGAACTCGGCGGTCTGCGGTCTGCCCTCCAGCGAGCGGTACACCTTGGTGCGCTCGCCGAGATGCGGGTGCTCGTCCGTGCGGACCGTGACCAGCGGGCGCGGCGAGGGGCGCTTGGACTCGCTGTACGCCATCACCACCTCCGTCACCTCGGCGACGAACGCCTCGCCGGCCAGCCGCCGCCCGGCCAGCACCAGCGGATCGTCCAGCGCCTCCTGGGCCTCCAGCTGGGCCTGAGCCGTCTCCCGCGAGGCCAGCTTCTGCGCCGCCGTCACCGCGTCGTCCCGGCGCGGCTGCGGCGGCTCGCCCGAGCGCACCCGGTCCCGGTGACCGGTGAACGACCAGCGGTCCCTGGTCCAGCGGTCCTCGGCCCTGGCCCCCTCGGGGAGCTCCCTCAGCAGGTCGAGCCCGCGCCACACCGCGTCCCACGTCGGCCGCGTCACCCCGGCCAGCAGGGCCCTGATCTCGCGCTCGGCCGCCGTCAGTTCGCCGAGCCGGGCATCGGCCGCCAGCCCGTCCTCGGCGGCGGCGAGCGAGGTCCGCGCCCGGTCGTACTTCTCGATGGCGGGCGCCAGCAGCCGGTTGTCGAACGCCGGGTCCGTGGCCGGACCGGCCGGTGGGCACAGCAACTGCCCCTCGCCGTCCCGCTCCAGCTCCGCGCGGAGCGCCGCCGAGGCACCCGACTCGCCCGCCGGGGCGTCGATCCAGGCCAGCAGCGCGCCCAGGTGCTGGTCCTCCAGACTGCTCTGCCCGGTCGCCCAGTGCCGGTTCAGCAGATCGGTCGCGGCGAGCAGCAGCGAGGAGCCGGGCACCCTGGCCCGCTCCCCGTAGTGCGTCAGCCAGCGGCCCAGCAGCGGGACCCGGGCGGGCGCGGGGTACGGGGCGTCGGGGTCCTCCTCGGCCGTGCGGCGGAACCGCATCGAGCGGCCCAGCAGCCGGACGAACTCGATGCCCGCCCGGCTCGGCACGATCAGCTGCGGCGCGTCCGCGCACAGCTCGACCTCGACCTTGACCTTCTTCCCGGTCTCCGGATCGGTCTCGTTGCGCTCGGCCGGCTCGACCACGTCCTCGTACGCCTCGATGTGCGGCAGCACCGCCTCGGCCAGCTCGGCGAGGAACGCGAACCGCAGATCCCGGTCGCGCGGCTGCGAGACCGTCAGCAGCCGGGGCGCCTCCCGGTCGGTCCCGACGAGCGCGCCCAGCGGGGCACCCGCCTCACCGGCCGTGGTCAGCGGAACCAGCACGAGGGGCCGGTCGGTGAGATGGCGGTGCAGGACGGTGGCCGTCGGCCGGGCCCGGCCGCTCTCCACGGCCTCCAGCCGGGCCAGGGTGCTGATCAGCGACATGCCGGACCGCCCGCCAGCGCATCGGCGCGCAGGGCCGCCGCGCGCCGCAGGGCCGCGACCGTCGGATCCGCCGGATCGCCCTCCTTGCCCGCGGCGGCCGCCAGCACCTCGCCCACCGTGGTCAGCCCGCCGAGCTCACCGCGCACACTCCGCCCCAGCGCCTCCACCGCACCGGCCTCGCGGGCCTTCGCCCGGCAGTGGAAGGCCAGCTCGCAGGCGGCCAGGCACTCCGGGGCGTAGGCCGCGCCGACCGATTCGACCGCGGCGTCCAGCTGCTGCCGGGGGCACTGGGGGTCGAAGGTGGTGCCCTCGGGCAGGGCCGCCGCGATCTCCTCGATCCGGGTCAGCCTGGTCAGCTGGCGGCGGGTGACCGCGCGCTGCTTGCGCACGTCGACGACCGAGGCGGTGGGCAGGTTGGAGAAGTCCTTCGGGCAGACCAGCAGCACCCGGTGGCCCACCTCGGCGCCCTCCGTCAGCTCCGCGATCCGCTCCAGCGCCAGCACGTAGACGGCGGACTGCCGGGCCGCCGCGCCGACCTTCGCCGCGTCGGCCGAGCCGTCGACCATGGGGAAGGACTTGATCTCGACGACCGTCCAGGTGCCGTCGGGGTGCACCGCCACCGCGTCCGGCTCCAGATAGGCGGGGGAACCCGCCACCTCCAGGGCCAGCATCGGGTGGTCCAGCAGCGCCCAGCCGCCCGCCTCGGTCGCCTCCCGCAGCGCCAGCGCCGTACGCGCGGCGCGGCCCTCGGGGCCCGCCGCCGTCAGATCGGGCACCGAGATCTCGTGCGGCGCCCCGGCACCGCCGCCGAGCCGCTCGTACAGCAGCCGCATCAGCTCCGTGCCCCCGTCGGCCTTGACCTTGGCCTCGAAGGCGTTGCCCCGGACGAGGGCGAACTGCGACTGGCCGAAGGGCGCCGGGGAACCGAGCGCCGAGGCCAGCGCGGCCTTGTCCACCCCGGCGCCGTCGAGCAGGGCGCGGCGCCGGCAGCCGGGGTTGGCGGCGAGGGCGGCCAGTGCGCGGGCGTCCAGCGGGCGGGGTGGGACGGCCGGTCCCCGCAGCTCAGCGAGCCGCTGCCGGAGTGTCGTCCCCCGTGGCTCCCGCTCCCGTGGGGGCGGTGTCGGCCCGGGTCGGTCGACCTGCCGAGGCGTCTGCGTCGGCCGGTGCCGCGGCATCGGTGGAGTCTGCGGAGGTGGTCCGCTGGCCAGGGATTCGCTCACCCGCGGAAGTCTTGCATCCGGCACTGACAATCGGGGACTCCACGACCGGGGCGACCCGCGGGAAGCGGGCTCCGACCAGGTCCCTGACCCGGTCCGCCAGCCGCATCACGGGCCGGGCCAGCAGGGCTCCGACGCCCATCACGGCGGCGCCCGCGACCGCGTCGAGGAGGTAGTGGTTGGCCGTGCCCATCACCACGAACGTGGTGATCAGGGGGTAGGCGACGCCCGCGGCCCGGATGTACGGGTTCTTGCTGTGGCGCCAGAGCAGGATGCCGCACCAGAGCGCCCAGCCGACGTGCAGGCTCGGCATCGCCGCGTACTGGTTGGTCATTCCGCCCATGCCGCGCGGGGCGCTGGCCTCCGTGCCCCACCAGCCGTACGAGCTGTACTGCGCCATCGTGTCGACGAAGCCGTGCCGCGCCTCCAGCAGCCGGGGCGGGCAGGTCGGCATCAGTGTGAAACCGATCAGGCCGAGCAGGGTGGAGGTCATCAGCCAGGTGCGGGCCCTGCGGTACACCTCCTGGCGGCGGCGGAAGAGCCAGATCAGGACAGCCGGGGTGACGAGGTAGTGCAGGGACGCGTACGCGAAGTCGGAGGGTATGCCTATCGAGGGGTGCGCGGTGAGCAGCCGGTTGAGCGGATGTTCGAGGTTGATGTGGAGCGTCTTCTCCAGGCGCAGGATGCTCAGGCCGTGGTCGACGGCGGTGGACACGTCGCCTCGCGCCACCAGCCGGCCCGCCGAGTAGGCCCCGTACACCAGAGCCAGCAGCGGCAGCTCGGTCCACCAACGGGGCCGCGGGGGCGGCACGGGCACGGTGCTGGCATGCTGCATCCGGAATTTCTCCATCATGTGTTCATGCGACCGAAGGCGGGCGTTCAACCGTACGGTGCGGCTCGGTCGCTCTTCCCCCGGGGTCCTTTCGGGGCTCCCGGCGCGCGCACATTTCTCCGCGCAGAGTGGGACGCGTGTTCGGCCCGGGAGGTTGCCTCGCGATCACGTGCGCGATGATGGGAAAACCGGATGATCCATGTCGCCTCGATCGCCGGCCTCAGATCTCAGTTCAGGGAGAGCCGTCATGGCACCGCGTATCCTGCTCGCCCGGCACGGCCAGACGGAATGGTCCGTCAAGGGCAATCACACCGGCAGGACGGACATCCCGCTGCTCGACACCGGCCGGGCGGGCGCGAAGCTCCTCGGCGAGCGGCTGCGGCACGGGCCGTGGGCGGAGCTGCCGGGCCTGGAAGTGCGCACCAGTCCGTTGCTGCGGGCCAGGGAGACCTGCGAGATCGCGGGATTCGCGGACCGGGCCGAGCCGTGGGACGCCCTCATGGAGTGGGACTACGGGGCCTACGAGGGGATGACGCCGGCCGAGATCAAGGCGATCCGGCCGGACTGGTTCATCTGGCGCGACGGGGTGCCGGAGGGCGAGACCCTGGCCGAGCTGTCCGCCCGCGCCGACGAGATCGTGGAGTGGGCCCGCTCGGCCGACCGCGACGTGCTGGTCTTCGCCCACGGGCACATCCTGCGGGCGCTGGGGGCGCGGTGGCTCGGCGAGGACGTGTCGTTCGCGGCGCGGATCCGGCTCGACCCGACCTCGCTCTCGGTGCTGGGCTGGGCGTACGGGGCCCCCGCGATCGAACGCTGGAACGACACCGGCCACCTGGACCGTTAGCGGCTCCTACGCGGAGGCGGCGGCCTCCGCCGTTTCCGCGTACCGCTCCAGGAACTCCCGTACCTCCGCCACGTACCGCTGCGGCTTCAGCACCCCCACCGCCTGCGCCAGCATCGCCCGGATACGGGTCGACTGGACGCGGTCCAGCAGGTCGAGCACCTGATGACCGGCCGCCGCCGCCTCCGCGGCCCGGTCCGCGTGGGCCAGGTCCCAGGTCAGCTCGGCCCGGTACAGCGCCTGGTTCCGGGTGAAGTGCGGGTCCTGGAGCCGGGTGGCCCGGAGCGCGTGCCGGGCCGCCCGCGGCCAGTCGCCCAGCGCCGACCAGCACTGCGCCTCCAGCATCTCCAGCTCCGCCTCCCGGAAGAAGGTCATCCACTCCGGATCGGCGTCGCACGGACCGCGCCCGAACGCCGTGTGCGCCCGGCCGAGCGCCCGCTCGCAGCCCGTACGGTCCCCGAGCCCCGCCCGGCCCCCCGCCTCCCGCAGCGCGAGCAGCGCCAGCAGCCGGGGCGAGCCCAGCGGCTGCGCCGCCCGCTGCGCGGCCTCGGCGGCCCGCACCGACTCGCGGGGCCGCCCGGTGTCCCGGGCGAGGAACGACGTATTGCAGAACGCATGCGCCTCCAGCGCCGGATCACCGGCCACCCGTGCCGTGGCGAGCGCCTCCGCGTAGTGCGAGCGGGCGTCCTCGAACCGGCCCGAGTCATGGGCCAGCCAGCCCACCGAGATGGCCAGTTCGCCCGCTCCGGCATGCAGCCGGTCGGCGGTGGAGCGCCTGGTGGCCGTTCCGGAGTCGAGCAGCGCGTACGCCGCCCGCAGCGGCTGGAACGCCTTGCGGTACAGGCCGTCGCCGCCGTGCCGGTCGTCGAGCAGCCGGATCTGCCGCACCGCCTTCTCGACGGTGCTCACCTCGCTCTCGCCGACCCGCCGCGGGTCGGGCCGGGCGGTGGCGGCAGCGGCGGATACGGAGCCCGGGCCCGGGCTCAGGGTCGCGGCCGCCATCGTGGTGGTGCCGCTCGTCATGAATACGCGACGCAGCACGTCGCTCTCCTCGTCGGGGTCGCTGTGGAGCGTAGGGGGCGGTGGGTTCTCGGCAGTGGCCCGCGCCCCCCGGCCGCGTACGGTTTCACGCGACGAGAAGCCCAGGTCCGCCAGGGTCGTCCCGGGGAACATGTGCAGGAAGACCCGTTCGTACGCGTAGTTGGGGCAGCGGATCTCCCCGGACTCCACGCGTCCGATGTACCGGGCGTCGCACGCGACCTGCTCGCCGATCTCACGGGCCGATCTGCGTACCGCGGCAGCGAACTCCCCGGCGGAGCGCTGTCCGCGCAGCCGCCGGAAGGCGAGGTTGGGCACTGCCCCTGTCGACACCATGGGCGGGGACCTCTCTTCTGCAGCTCTTCTGCAGCCGGGCTTCCTGCTTCCGGTGTCCCGGCGGAGCAAGAACGTACCTGCTGTGAGGAGCCACACACACGGCGTTTGCCAATAAAGGGGGCATCTCGCCCACGATCTGCCATGAACTGCCACCCTTTGCGGCGGCGTGGCACCGTAGCCCTTGACGCCGTCGGGGCGTTGGTCCATGAGGAGACGGAATCCGGCTCCGCCCGGCGATGAGAGGAGAGGTCCCTTGTTGCATCTCGGCACGGAGACCGACGCGCGGACGAATGCGACGCCCCCGGCCGCAACGGGTGCCCCGGCGCCCACCACTGCCACGGACGGCCACGGCGGCGAACCCTGCGACCTGGTGACCGTCCCGGCCCGCCAGGGCCTGGAGGCCGTGGACATCCTGCGCCGGGACGCCGAGCAGGACATCGGCCCGGTCCTGCACGACGGCGCCTGCGACACCCTCGGCTTCCTCGTGCCGCCGGGGACCGCCGAGGCCTGGGACGTACCGGGCAGCGCCTGTACGCAGACCGCCGGCCGCGGGCTGCGCATCCCCGCCGAGCCGCCCGTCACCGGCAGCGGCTGGCTGCTGCCGCCCGGGAACGACGCCCCGGTCACCGACCCGGCGGTGCTGCGGGCCGCGCTCGGCGAGGCGGCCCGGCTGATCGAGGCGGCCGACAACTGCCGCTGACCGCCTCCTCGCCCGCGCGCCCATAATGGGCAGGTGGGCGGGTTTCCCCGGCACGGCCGGTTCCCTACCGGTCCGGAGCGAAGAGCAGTGAGCGGGCACGAGCAGCGGTGGCACGTCGAGGAGCGTCGGGCGGAGGTGCGGGCGCCCGTAAGCGGTCCGACCGCAAGGCCGGGAGCAGGGCCGGGAGCACGGCCGAGGAGAAGAGCGGGGGCCGGGCCGAGCGCGGCGCCGGGCGCGGCGGGCGCAGGACGGAGCCCCTCGCCGAACCGGTGGACGGCTCCCTCGCCGAGCTGGTCCCCGACCGGGAGCGGCCGCGCGCCTGGACGCTGACGCTGGACGGCGCCCCGCAGTCCCATGTCGATCTGGACGACCCCACGTTCCTGTCCTTCGAGTACCAGCGCCGGATCGGCCACATCGCCGATCTCGTCGCACCCCCCGGACAGCCCCTGCACGTGGTGCACCTGGGCGGCGGAGCCTTCACACTCGCCCGCTACATCGCGGCGACCCGGCCCCGCTCCACCCAGCAGATCGTCGAGGTGGACGCCGCGCTCGTCCAGCTCGTGCGCCGGGAGCTGCCGCTGGACCCGCAGGCCAGGATCCGGGTCAGGGCCACCGACGCCCGCGCCGGGCTCGGGAAGATCCAGGACGGCTGGGCGGATCTCGTCATCGCCGATGTCTTCAGCGGGGCCCGTACCCCCGCACACCTCACCAGCACCGAGTTCCTCGCCGAGGTCCGCCGGGTCCTGAAGCCCGGCGGGAGCTACGTCGCCAACCTCGCGGACGGGCCGCCGCTGACCCATCTGCGCGGCCAGATCGCCACCGCGGCCGCGGTCTTCCCCGAGCTGGCGCTCGCCGCCGACCCGACCGTGTGGCGCGGCCGCCGCTTCGGCAACGCCGTGCTGCTCGCCTCGGACCTGCCGCCGAAGGTCGCGGAGCTGACCCGCCGGGTCGCGACCGATCCGCATCCCGGACGGGTCGAACACGGGCGCGCGCTCGCCGACTTCACCGGCGGCGCGGCGCCGGTGAGCGACGCGGACGCCAAGCCGTCCCCGGCGCCGCCGCCGTCGGCCTTCGGGTAGGGTCTTTCGTTCGGATCGGGCCGGATCAGGGTGCGTGCCAGGCCCCGCGAGCCCGGCATGATCCAGACGAGAGGCCCTGCGCGTCGGCGGCCGGTCGGGCGATCCCGACCCGCGGTGGACGGGCGTTCCACGCGCAGAGGACCGCCGACGCCCCACGTCCGCCGGACAGGCCCTACCCCGCCCGGTTCACCGCCGACAGCACCGCCAGGATCGAGGCCGTGAGGACCGAGGTGTCCTGCCCCGCCCCCCAGCGCACCTCTCCGTCCACCCGGCACTCCGCGTACGCCATCGCCGGGCTCCGCTGCCCCGGACCCGTCGCGTGCTCCGTGAAGTCGAGGACGTCCACCTCGATGCCCGCGGCGGCCAGCGCACGGGTGAACGCCGACAACGGACCGTTGCCCGTGCCCTCGTAGTCGCCCTCCCGCTCGTCCACCCGCAGGGTGCAGATGAACCGGTGCTCACCGGCCGGGTTCCGGTCCGTGGACCAGGAGGTCAGGGCCACGTTCCCGTCCCGTCCGGGCAACAGGTACGTCCTGTCGAACAGTTCCCACAGATCCTTCGGCGTGGCCTCCAGACCGCTGTCGTCGGTCGCGGCCTGCACCGTGCGCGAGAAGTCCGCGCGCATCCGGGCCGGCAGGTCCACCCCGTGGTTGCTCCGCAGCAGATGGGCGATGCCGCCCTTCCCGGACTGGCTGTTGACCCGGATGACCGCCTCGTACGTACGTCCCACGTCCGCCGGGTCGATCGGCAGATACGGCACCGACCACAGCTCGGAGCCGCTGCTCGCGTGATGGGCGAAGCCCTTGCTGATGGCGTCCTGGTGGGTCCCGGAGAACGCCGTGTACACGAGATCGCCGCCGTACGGGTGGCGGGGCGGCACCGGCAGCCGGTTGCAGTACTCGACCGTGCGGCGGATCTCGTCGATGTCGGAGAAGTCGATCATCGGGTCGACGCCCTGGGCATGCAGGTTCAGGGCCAGATTGACCAGGTCGACATTGCCGGTGCGCTCACCGTTGCCGAACAGGCAGCCCTCCACCCGCTGCGCACCCGCCAGGACGGCGAGTTCGGCGCACGCGGTGCCGGTGCCGCGGTCGTTGTGCGGATGGACGGAGAGGATCACCGAGTCCCGCCGCTCCAGATGGCGGTGCATGTACTCGATCTGGTCCGCGTACACGTTCGGCGTCGCGATCTCCACCGTGGCGGGCAGGTTGTGGATGACCGGCCGGTCCGGGGAGGCGTCCCACAGCTCGGTGAGGCTGTTGCAGATCTCCAGGACGAAGTCGGGCTCGGTGAGGATGAACACCTCGG
This sequence comes from Streptomyces sp. NPDC002403, assembly GCF_053593015.1. NCBI lineage: Bacteria > Bacillati > Actinomycetota > Actinomycetes > Kitasatosporales > Streptomycetaceae > Streptomyces > Streptomyces sp. NPDC002403. Next base: position 19,622 of record NZ_JBSFBQ010000043.1, read on the forward strand.
GGGAGAACTCGAACCGGACGTCCGCCCCGGGCCGCGCCCGCGCCAGCCGTTCCATCCGCCGCGCGGATTCCAGCACCGTGGCGTGCACCTCGGCCCTGCTGCGGCCGAGCACCACGTCGCGCCAGACCGGTGCGGTGGGGATGTACAGATGGACGACCGCGCGCTCCATCCCCTCGATGGACTCGAAGGTCCGGTCGATCAGGTCCGGTTTCGCCGGGGTGAAGACGACCACGGTGACGTCGTCCGGCACGGCGTCGCCGCCGGCCAGATGCCGGACGAAGTCGAAGTCGGTGCGGCTCGCCGACGGATAGCCGATCTCGATCTCCTTGAAGCCCATCGCGACGAGCAGATCGAACATCCGGCGCTTGCGCGGCGTGTCCATGGGCTCGGCCAGTGCCTGGTTGCCGTCGCGCAGATCCACCGGCACCCAGAGCGGGGCACGTTCGACACGGGCCTGCGGCCAGGTGCGGCCGGTCAGCGGGACCTCGACGCGGTCGAAGGTCGAACGGTAGCGGTGGGAGGGCATGGAGCTCGCCCGCTGCGGATTCCAGCGGGGGGCGTCGGCGGGCACGGGCCCGCGCGGGGTGCAGATCGTGGGGAAGCCGTGCATCGGTGACTGACGGTCGGACATGAGGACGGTCTCTTCTCGCATCGCCGGACGCGACCGGCGCAGCACGGCATCCCGCGGCGGGGTGCCGGTCGCTTCAGGCCCCGCCGCGGCAGCCGAGAAGAAGGAGACCGCTGTGCGTCATGGCCGGTAGAGTAACCATCGATCAAGTCCTCAGACAACCTGACAGGTGAATGCGGTGTCCTCGCTCGGTCCACTCCGTCCCAGCCCCCTGGTCGAACAGGCCGCCGACCATCTGCGTGAGCAGATCACCGAGGGGCACTGGCCGGTCGGCACACGGATTCCCGGCGAGACGACCCTGGCCAGGACGCTCGGCGTGGGCCGCTCCACGGTCCGCGAGGCGGTGCGCACCCTGGCCACGCTCGGCCTGCTCCAGTCCCGTCAGGGCGCGGGTGTCTTCGTCATCGCCGACCGGGTGACGGAGGACTGGCCGGCCCGGCTGAGCCGGGCCGCGGTCACCGACGTGTACGAGGTGCGCATGCTGATCGAGGTCCAGGCCGCCCGGCTGGCCGCACGGCGCCGTACGGACGAGGACCTGGCCGCCCTGGACGCGGCACTCTCCGCGCGGCGGGCGGCGGGAGCCGGGGGAGACGCGGAGTTCGTGGACGCGGACATCGCGCTGCACCGGACCGTGGTGGCCGCGGCCCACAACCCCGTACTCACCGATCTCTTCGGCGAGTTCGCGCCCGTGCTGCGGCAGGGGCTCGTCGACCTCGTGGAACTGCTCGGCCTGCGCCGCGAGGACCCGGGTCACGGTGATGCCGCCCATGACGCGCTGGTACGGGCCGTGGTCGCCGGGGACGCGGAGTCGGCGGGCCGGGCCGCGCAGGCCGAACTCGAAGCCACGCTGGCCCGGTTGCGGGCGGCGTAGGGCGGGCCGGGCGCAAAGTCGCGCCCGCGCGGGGCCGGCCGATTCCAGGGGCGCGGGAGAACGGCTTCGGAGAGAGAAGGCGGGCGCGCCCCCGACCGCCCCGCCGCGGGGCACCCCGTTCACCTTCCGGTGCGCGGGCCGGTGTGGACCGCGGATGACGAGAACCGCTCCCGATGGCGGGCGCGGACGCGCGGTCCGGGGCGACCTGCGAGGCGGGCCCCGTCCGTCACGGCGCCGACCTGCGCTTTCTGTGGGAGACATGAAATCCCGGGCAGCGTATACAGGTTGTGGCAAGACCTCGGCGGGACACGGTCACGTGACTTGCCGGACACGCTCGGGCAACGGAAGCGTCTTCAACTCTTGACACCCACCCCTTCGAGGCAGGAACCTTCCGACATCGACGCATGGGAGCGCTCCCACATCGGACGGTCCTCCCGCCCGAACTGCACTGCCCGCGCCCTTCCCCCCTCTGAGTCACGCGGCACCCGCACCCACCGACCGCCCCGCCGCGCAGTCAGAACGCCCAGCCCCACCCCGGAACGTCCCACCCGGAACAAGGAGTAGTGGAATGCGCATCACCCGCACCGTCGCCGGACGGAGCCGCAGAGCCGCGGTTCTGGCCACCACGGGCCTGACGGCCTCGGCCCTGTTGCTGACCGGCTGCAGCAGCGACTCGGACTCGTCGGGCAGCACGGGCCCCGACGCGAACGGGAACATCACGCTGACCGTCGCCGACTTCGGGCAGTTCGGCTACAAGGAGGCCGGGCTCTTCGCCAAGTACCACGAACTGCACCCGAACATCACGGTCAAGGAGGACGTCACCGCCGACGAGAAGATCTACTACCCCAAGCTGCTCCAGCAGCTGAACTCGGGCAGCGGTCTCGCCGACGTCCAGGGGATCGAGGTCGGCCGGATCAAGGAGATCGCCGACACCAAGGCGGACTCCTTCGTCGACCTCGGCAAGGTGATCGACGTCAACGACTGGGTCTCCTGGAAGGCGAAGCAGGCCACCGCGCCCAGCGGCGCGGTGATCGGCGCGGGCACCGACATCGGCCCGATGTCCCTCTGCTACAACACCGAGCTGTTCAAGAAGGCGGGTCTGCCGACCGACCGTGCGGAGGTCGCCAAGAAGGTCGCGGGCGGCTGGGAGGACTACATCAAGCTCGGTGAGGAGTACAAGAAGAAGGCCCCCGCGGGGACGTACTTCATGGACTCCGCGAGCGCCATGTTCAACGCCGTCGTCAGCTCGAACGCCGAGCAGTACTACGACGCGAGCGGCAAGCCCGTCTACAAGGAGAGCCCCAGCGTCCAGCAGGGCTGGAACCTGGCCGCCGAGGTCGCCTCCAAGAAGCTCTCCCAGGGCCTCGCCCAGTTCGACACCAACACCTGGGTCCCCGCGCTGCGCAAGGGCACCATCGCCACCGTGGCCTGCCCCGCGTGGATGGCCGGCCAGATCTCGGCCAACGCCGGTGAGGCCAACAAGGGCAAGTGGGACATCACCACCTCGCCCGGTGCGACCGCCGCCAACTGGGGCGGGTCCTTCCTCGCCGTGCCCAAGTCGGGCAAGAACGTCGAGGAGGCCGGCAAGCTCGTGAAGTGGCTGACCGCGCCCGAGCAGCAGGCCGCGGTGTTCAAGGCGATCGGCGTCTTCCCGTCCAACAAGGGCGCGTACGAACTGCCGGACGTGAAGAACGCGAAGCTCCCGTACTTCAACGACGCCCCGATCGGGAAGATCTACGCCGACGAGGCCAAGTCCATCCCCGAGGCGGTGCTCGGCCCGAAGGACGGCGTCATCAAGGACACCATCTCCACCCAGATCACCAACATGGAGCAGCGCGGCACCAGCCCCGACAAGGCGTGGAAGGCCGCGACCGACGCGATCGACAAGGCGATCGGCTGAGAGGCTGACCGCCGCCGGTGCGGGCGGCCCCCGAGGCCGCCCGCACCGGCACGCACACCCCCGGCCCGACCGCCCCAGCCCCGCGCCCATGCCCCGCCGGCGCGCCCCGCACTCAGGGAAGGACTCCCGCCCGTGGCCACCTCGACCCCCGCCCGGGACGCATACGCCCCGCCGCCCGGCGGTTCCCCGCACCCGCCGGCCCCGTCCCGCCGGCAGAACTGGCGGAGCCGGCTGTGGCGGTTCGACGACAAGGCGTCGCCGTACGCCTACATAGCCCCGTTCTTCCTCGTCTTCGGCGCGTTCGGCCTCTACCCGCTGCTCTACACCGGCTGGATCGCCCTGCACCGGGTGGAGATGACCGGCCTCGACCGGATGGAGTGGGTCGGCTGGGAGAACTTCGACAAGATCCTGCGCGACGCGGAGTTCTGGACGGCCGTCACCAACACCTTCCTGATCGGCGTCATGTCGACGGTCCCGCAGCTGCTCGTCGCCCTGGGCCTGGCCCATCTGCTGAACTACCGGCTCCGCGCCAGCACCTTCTGGCGGACGGTCGTCCTCACCCCGTACGCCACCTCGGTGGCCTCCGCGGCCCTCGTCTTCGCCCTGGTCTTCCGGGCCGACGGCGGCCTGCTGAACTGGCTGCTGCACTTCGTCGGGCTCGGCGACACCAACTGGGCCAACGGCCACTGGACTTCGAAGATCGCGATCTCCGTCATCGTCATCTGGCGCTGGACCGGCTACAACGCCCTGATCTACCTGGCCGCCATGCAGGCCGTACCCGCCGACCTGTACGAGGCGGCGTCGCTGGACGGCGCCTCGCGCTGGCAGCAGTTCCGCAAGGTGACCATCCCCTCGCTGCGGCCCACGATCCTGTTCACGATCGTCATCTCGACCATCGGTTCCATGCAGCTGTTCGGTGAGCCGCTGCTGCTGGAGGGCGGCAGGCTCGGAGCCACCGGCGGCAACGAGAATCAGTACGAGACGCTCAGCGTCTACCTCTACAACTACGGCTGGAATCTCGGGCATCTCGGTCCGGCCGCCGCAGTGGCCTGGGCGATGCTCGCCCTCCTGCTGATCATCGCCGCGGTCAACTGGCTCATCGGCCGCTTCGTACGCACATCCGCGGTCTGACCGGGAGCGAATTCCATGACCATGACCAGTACCGCCGAAGCCCCGGAAGCCGCCGTCCCGCCCGCCCGCCGGCGGGACACGGGCCGCCCGAGCCGGTTCAGGCCGGGCGCGGGCAAGCAGCTGCAGGGCGGCCCGTTCGCCTACATCGCCCTGGCCGTCGTCGGCATCGGCTCGCTGCTGCCGCTCTACTGGACGCTGGTGGCCGCGTCCCACACCCAGGACGAAGTCCTCGCCACCACACCGCCGTTCCTGCCCGGCGGGCAGCTGATGCACAACCTCGACGCGGCCTGGAACCAGGCACACCTCGGCAAGGCGATCGTCAACAGCTTCCTCGTCGCCGGCTGCATCACGGCGGCGACGCTCTTCTTCTGCACCCTGGCCGGCTACGCCTTCGCCAAGATGCGCTTCAGGGGCCGCGGCGCGCTGATGACCGGCGTCATCGCCACCCTCACGATCCCGCCGCAGCTCAGCGTCGTCCCGCTCTTCATGATGATGTCCGACATCGGCTGGGGCGGGCAGCTGGAGTCGGTGATCTTCCCGACCCTGGTGAGCGCCTTCGGGGTGTTCTTCATGCGGCAGTACCTGAGCGAGGCGCTGCCCTACGAACTCGTCGAGGCCGCCAGGATCGACGGTGCGAACAACTTCCGCATCGTGCGCAGCGTGGTCCTGCCGGTGGCCCGCCCCGCCATGATGGTGCTGGGGATGCTCACCTTCGTGCAGGCGTGGAACGACTTCTTCTGGCCCTACCTCGCCCTCAACCAGCAGAACCCCACGCTCCAGGTGGCCCTCGGCCAGCTGAGCGCCTCGTACACCCCCGACCAGAGCATCGTGATGGCCGGAGCACTGATCAGCACGCTGCCGCTGCTCGTGGTGTTCGTGATCTTCGGCAAGCGGATCGTCGGCGGGATCATGTCCGGCGCCGTCAAGGGCTGACACCGCGTCACCCGCTTCTCTCCTGCCCGTCCCTGCCCGACCACTCCTGGGAGCGCTCCCGCATGACTGCCGTACGACCCGACACCGCCCCGAAGGCCGCACCCGAGGCAGCGGAATTCCCGCCCGGCTTCGTCTGGGGCGCGGCCACGGCCGCCTACCAGATCGAGGGCGCCGCGGCCGAGGACGGCCGCACCCCGTCCATCTGGGACACCTTCAGCCGCACTCCGGGCAAGGTCCGCAACGGTGACACCGGAGACATCGCCGCCGACCACTACCACCGCTACCGCGACGACGTGGCGCTGATGAAGCGGCTCGGCCTGACGGCCTACCGCTTCTCCGTCTCCTGGCCCCGGGTGCAGCCCACCGGCCGCGGCCCCGCCGTCGAACGCGGCCTGGACTTCTACCGCAGGCTCGTCGACGAGCTCCTCGAAGCGGGCATCGCACCCGTCGCCACCCTCTACCACTGGGACCTGCCCCAGGACCTGGAGGACGCGGGCGGCTGGCCCCAGCGGGAGACCGCCGAACGCTTCGCCGACTACGCCGAGATCATGGCCGGAGCCCTCGGCGACCGCGTCGGCACCTGGACCACCCTCAACGAGCCGTGGTGCTCGGCCTTCCTCGGCTACGGCTCCGGCGTGCACGCCCCCGGCCGCACCGAGCCCGCCGCCGCGCTCCGCGCCGCCCACCATCTCAACCTCGCCCACGGCCGGGCGACCGGGATCCTGCGCGACCGTCTCCCCGCCACCGCGCAGATCTCGGTCACCCTCAACCTCCACCACGTCCGCCCGCTGACCGGCAGCGAGGCCGACGTGGACGCCGCCCGCCGGATCGACGCGGTGGGCAACCGGGTCTTCACCGGTCCGATGCTGCGCGGCGCGTACCCGGAGGACCTGATCGCCGACACCGGGCACCTGGTGGACTGGGGACAGCTGGTCCGGGACGGCGACCTGGCCACCATCTCCGGCCCGGTCGACCTCCTGGGCGTGAACTACTACACACCCACCCTGGTCTCCACCCCCGCCGACGGCGCCGGCGACTCCCGCGACGACGGACACGGCAACAGCGACCACTCCCCGTGGCCCGGTTCCGAGCACGTCGCCTTCCACCTCGCCGAGGGCAGGAAGCGCACCGCGATGAACTGGGCGATCGACCCCGACGGGCTGTACGAGCTGCTCACCGACGTCTCCCGCGCCCACCCGGGCCTGCCGCTCATGGTCACCGAGAACGGCGCCGCCTTCGACGACTACGTCTCGCCCGAGGGGCTGGTGGCGGACCCCGAGCGCATCGAGTACCTGCACGGCCACCTCGACGCCATCCGGCGGGCCGCGGCCGACGGGGTGGACGTCCGCGGCTACTTCCTCTGGTCCCTGATGGACAACTTCGAGTGGGCGTACGGATACTCCAAGCGCTTCGGCGCCGTCTACGTCGACTACGCCACCCAGCGCCGCGTCCCCAAGGCGAGCGCCCACTGGTACGCCGATGTCATCCGCCGTCACGCCCTGCCCCCGGTCACGTCCCCGGCCGCCGGCCTCGGCTGACCGAGCACCTCACCGCCCGGACCCGGCCGCCCGCGGCCGGGTCCCCGGCGTTCCCCCACGCTTGGGTTTGCCCATCCGGCTGTGAGAAATTGACCGCGAACGGGAGGCAGCCATGACGGCAGCGCGAGTACGGAGCGGTGGCCGGCCCACGCTCGAAGAGGTCGCGGCACGGGCAGGGGTGGGGCGCGGCACGGCCTCACGGGTCATCAACGGCTCACCACGGGTCAGCGCGCACACCCGCGAGGCGGTGGAGGCGGCCGTCGCCGAGCTGGGCTACGTACCCAATCGCGCGGCCCGCGCGCTCGCCGCGAACCGCACGGACGCGATCGCCCTGGTGGTGCCCGAGCCGGAGACCCGCTTCTTCGCCGAGCCGTACTTCTCCGACATCGTCCGCGGTGTCGGCGCGGCGCTCGCCGACACCGACATGCAGCTGCTGCTCACCCTCGTCGGCAACGACCGCGAGCGCCGCCGGCTGGCCCAGTACCTGACCGCGCACCGCGTCGACGGGGTGCTGCTGGTCTCGGTCCACGCCGACGACCCGCTGCCGGACCTGCTGGAGCAGCTCGGCATGCCGGCCGTGATGAGCGGCCGCAGACGGTCCTGCGAGACGCTCGCCTCGGTCGACTCCGACAACTTCGCCGGCGCCGGCGCCGCGGTCGGCCATCTCGTCTCCCGGGGGCGCCGCGCCATCGCCACGATCACCGGTCCCCGGGACGTCTACGGCGCGCAGCGCCGCCTCGACGGCTACCGCGAGGCGATGGGCCGGGCCGGTCTCGAAGCGGACGAGCGGCTGATCGCCCCGGCCGACTTCACCGAGGAGGGCGGTGCGCGGGCCATGCGCGAGCTGCTCGCCCGCCGCCCCGACGTCGACGCGGTCTTCGCCGCGTCCGACGTGATGGCCGCGGGCGCCCGCCAGGTGCTGCGCGAGGCCGGCCGGCGCATCCCGGACGACGTGGCCCTCATCGGCTTCGACGACTCGGCGGTGGCCCGCCACATGGACCCGGCCCTCACCAGCGTGCGCCAGCCGATCGAGGAGATGGGCCGCACCATGGCCCGCGTACTGCTCAAGGAGATCGCGAGCGAGAACCAGGAGCGTCCGCAGATCGTGCTCCCCACCGAACTGGTCGTCCGCGACTCGTCGTGACGGCCGTCACACGGCCGCCCGCTGAGGAGGGCTCAGACAGGGAAAGGGCCCCGGTCCGAAGACCGGGGCCCTTCCCATCAGGGTGAGTAACGGGACTCGAACCCGCGACATCCTGGACCACAACCAGGTGCTCTACCATCTGAGCTATACCCACCATGTCCGGTCTTTTTCTGACCGGCCGAGAAAAAGTGTACAGGGTCCGAGAGGGTGCTCGCTCCCCAGTTGTTCGGCCGCTGGTCCCACCCCCCGAAAGGGCTATGACCAGCGGCTTCACAAGGTCCTACGGCGCGGGCGGCGCGACGTGCGCCGCGATGGCCTTCGCGCGCTCCGAGTCCGGGCCGGGCTGCGGCACGAAGACCGCCTCGCGGTAGTAGCGCAGCTCGGTGATCGAGTCACGGATGTCCGCGAGCGCCCGGTGGTTGCCGTTCTTGGCCGGACTGTTGAAGTACGCCCGCGGGTACCAGCGGCGCGCCAGCTCCTTGATCGAGGAGACATCGACGATCCGGTAGTGGAGGTAGCCCTCCAGGGCCGCCATGTCCCGCGCCAGGAAGCCGCGGTCGGTGGAGACGGAGTTCCCGCAGAGCGGGGCCTTTCCGGGCTCCTTCACATGCTCGCGGACGTAGTTCAGCACCTGGGCCTCGGCGTCGGCCAGGGTGGTGCCCCCGGCCAGCTCGTCGAGGAGGCCCGAGGCGGTGTGCATCTGCCGCACCACCTCGGGCATGGTCTCCAGGGCCGCGTCCGGCGGGCGGATCACGATGTCCACCCCTTCGCCGAGCACGTTCAGCTCCGAGTCGGTGACCAGCGCGGCCACCTCGATGAGTGCGTCTTCCGTCAACGAGAGCCCGGTCATCTCGCAGTCGATCCACACCATGCGATCGTTCATGGCCCCACCCTACGGGGCACTCCGTTGCCCCGGCAGGGTCGGGCGTCCGGTCGTGTACGCGTCGGGGCCGGGTTTCCCCTGCTCCGACTGGACCGGGCCGGCCGTCGGTGACGTGATGACATGCGGGCCCGGCGGGGTCGCCGCGGCAGCGGCACGCCGGATCATCGCGTTGCCCTGGGCGGGCACGACGGGCTCGGTCACCGCGGCCACGGGCTCCGCGCCACCGCCCTGCGGACGGCGGGCCCGGTAGGCGGCCCGGTACGCGGCGGGGGAGGAGCCCAGCTGACGCCGGAAGTGTCCGCGCAGCGCGACCGGCGAGCGGAAGCCGCAGCGGCCCGCCACCTCGTCGACCGAGTACTCGGACGTCTCCAGCAGCCGCTGCGCCTGCAGCACCCGCTGGGTGATCAGCCACTGGAGCGGTGCGCTGCCGGTGAGCGAACGGAACCTGCGGTCGAAGGTCCGCCTGCTCATGTAGGCGCGCGCGGCCAGCGTCTCCACGTCGAACTGCTCGTGGAGGTGCTCCAGTGCCCAGGCCACGACCTCGGCGAGCGGGTCGGAGCCGATCTCCTCAGGTAAAGACCTGTCGAGGTAGCGCTCCTGACCGCCACTGCGCCGCGGCGGCACGACGAGCCGGCGGGCCAGTGCCCCGGCGGCCTCCGTGCCGTGGTCCGTGCGGACTATGTGCAGACAGAGATCGATGCCCGCCGCTGTGCCGGCGGAGGTGAGCACGTCGCCGTCGTCGACGAAGAGCTCACGCGGATCGACGTGGACCGACGGGTAGCGCTTGGCCAGCGTCGGTGCGTACATCCAGTGTGTGGTCGCCGGGCGGCCGTCCAGCAGGCCGGCGGCGGCGAGCACGAACGCGCCGGTGCACAGACCGACGATGCGTGCGCCCTCCTCGTGGGCGCGGCGCAGCGCCTCCAGCGCCTCGGCGGGCGGCGGCGAGGTGATCGAACGCCAGGCGGGCACCACGACGGTGCCGGCCCTGCTGATCGCCTCCAGCCCGTAGGGCGCGGTGAGTTCGAGTCCCCCGGTGGTCCGCAGCGGTCCTTCCTCCCCGCCGCAGACGAGGAGTCGGTAGCGCGGAACTCCCGCGTCCTGGCGGTCGATTCCGAACACGGAGAGCGGGATCGAACTCTCGAAGATGGGGCCGCCGCTGAACAGCAGCACGGCGACGACTTCTCGTCGTCGACGGCCACTGAGCTTCCGTACGGCCTCCGTAACGGCGGCGGAGTCCTGGCTCATGACGCTAAGCCCCCCTCGGTGTTCGCGTCTCCCTGGTCCTTACGGGCCTGTCGCACCTGCACTGTTCCCCTCGGTCCTGCACGAGTTCCCCAGACTTCGATACCCAAGATCGAATCTACTGCGTCCCGTGGTGCCGGCGTGACAAGTTCATCAACCGGCGTTATGTCGACAAGGCAACTTGGCGGGAAGCATTCGATCACGAAGCGTTTCATCCGGAGAGCGTGCAGGGAAGTGCGCCGTGCGTTCATGGCCCGTCCCCGTTGGGTGGAAGCGTACCGCGCGGTCTCTTCCTGCCTGGTGACAAGGGGGTTGATCGGCCAATTCGGCAAGGAATGGGCATGGGTATGAAGTTGGCTGAAAATAGATGGTTGTGCATACGTGATTCAGTCATTGAACCGGCGCACAACCCGGGTGATCAACCGCTTCTTTGCGCCCCCCGGGGCAGGTCGGACGGCTGATCGTACGGAACGGCGTGATGGCAACCGGCAGCGACCGGATTCCGCCCGGCGGGCCGGTGTCGGACCCCGGCCGGGGGGTGCCGAGAACGGGGCGGGCGGTCCGGAGCGGGCGCGGTGTGACTCCAGGGGGCCGAGAGGTCCGGATGCCGACCCGGCGGTCGGTGGCGGGCCGGTGATCCACTCCGCGGCCGCCCCGGGGGCGCGGGGGCCGCGTCCGCGGTCCGGAGGGGCGGCGGAGCGGGCCCGTCCGGTCACCGAGGGCAGCCGTCCGGGCCCGCTGCGTCGGTGTACGGCACAAGCGGCATTGCCATACGGGTCCGCCTCGGGCATGCTCCGTGAAACGTCGCACGCGCTTTGCGCGGGTCTGGGCGGTGGAGGAGTGGCGCCGTACCCTTGGGGGTAAGGGGTTGGGAAGATGATTCCCGGACACCGCAACACCGCCCGCCGACGCACCTTCCCCAAGTCGCTCTCCTCACGAGGACTCTCTTCGCCGAGACACCGATGGCCGGTCACGAAATCCCCGAACCCGCCGACCGCAAGCAGGTAGCCGACCCCATGTCGGACCCCCAGGCGGTCGAAGAAACACGTCACTCCTGCGATCCCGCGTTCCGCCACGGGGTCGTCGTCGGCTTCGACGGCTCGACCTCCAGCGAACGCGCTCTCGCCTATGCCATCGGGATGGCCCGAAGATCGGGTTCCGGCCTGATCATCGTCCATGTGGCCAACCGGCTGCCGACCACGGTCTGGGCAGGCTGCGAGCCGCCCGTCTTCGTGGATGTGCCCGACCACCGCACCGAGGTGCTCGGCCTGGAGCTCGCCTGCGCGGACTACCTCTCCGAGGTGCCGTGGGTGCTCGTCGAGCGGGGCGGGGACATCTGTCACGAGCTGGAGGAGGTCGGCCGGGAGTACTCGGCCGACGCCATCGTCGTCGGCTCCACGCACGGCATCGTCGGCCGCATCTTCGGCTCGGTGGCGGGGCGCCTCGCGCGGCGTGCGCAGCGCCCCGTCGTCGTCATCCCCTGATCCGCCGGGCAGGCCCTCGGGGGCGCTCGTTCGACATGGCGTCAACTCGCCTGCGGAAACCGGCAATTCATGCACCCGTCGGCTGTTTCGGGGCCGCCCCGCGCGCGCCGGTACGGCGTTTCGCGCGCCGGGGCCGCCCCGTGGACGGGCCTATTCGACGGTGACGGACTTCGCCAGGTTGCGCGGCTTGTCGATGTCGCGGCCCATGGCCAGCGCCGTGTGGTACGCGAAGAGCTGGAGCGGGATGCCCATCAGGATCGGGTCAAGCTCGTTCTCGTTCTTCGGCACGACGATGGTGTGGTCGGCCTTCTCCTGCACCTGGTGGGCGACGGCGAGGATGCGGCCGCTGCGGGCCTTGATCTCCTCCATCGCGGCGCGGTTCTTCTCCAGCAGGTCGTCGTCCGGCACGATCGCGACCGTCGGCATCGCGGGCTCGATCAGCGCCAGCGGCCCATGCTTCAGCTCGGAGGCCGGGTACGCCTCCGCGTGGATGTACGAGACCTCCTTGAGCTTGAGCGAGGCCTCCCGGGCGACGGGGTAGCCGCGCACCCGGCCGATGAACATCATCGACTTGGCGTCCGCGTACTCGGCCGCCATCTTCTTGATCTCGTCCTCGTTCGCCAGGATCTCGCTGATCTGGGCGGGCAGCCTGCGCAGCCCCTCGATGATCCGCTTGCCGTCGGCGACCGACAGGTCCCGGATCCGGCCCAGGTGCAGGGCGAGCAGCGCGAACGCGACGACCGTGTTGGTGAAGCACTTGGTGGAGACGACGCAGACCTCGGGGCCGGCGTGGACGTACGTACCGCCGTCCGCCTCCCGGGCGATCGCCGAACCCACCACGTTGACGACGCCGAGCACCCGGGCGCCCTTGCGCTTGAGCTCCTGGACGGCGGCCAGCACGTCGTACGTCTCGCCGGACTGGGAGACCGCGACGTACAGCGTGTCCGGGTCGACGACCGGGTTGCGGTAGCGGAACTCGGAGGCGGGCTCGGCGTCCGCGGGGATGCGGGCGAGCTCCTCGATCAGCTGGGCGCCGATCTGGCCCGCGTGGTACGAGGTGCCGCAGCCCAGGATCTTGATCCGGCGGACGCCGCGCGCCTCGCGGGCGTCCAGGTTGAGGCCGCCCAGGTGCACGGTGGCGAAGCGGTCGTCGATCCGGCCGCGCAGCACCCGGTCGACGGCGTCGGCCTGCTCGGAGATCTCCTTGTGCATGTACGTGTCGTGGCCGCCCATGTCGTACGACTCGGCCTCCCACTCCACGGTGGTCGGCGTGGCCGTCGTGGACGAGCCCTCCGTGGTGTACGTACGGAAGTCGTCGGCCTTGAGGGTGGCCATCTCGCCGTCGTCCAGGGTGACGACCTGGCGGGTGTGGGCGACCAGCGCGGCGACGTCCGAGGCGACGAACATCTCCTTCTCGCCGATGCCGAGCACCACCGGGGAGCCGTTGCGGGCGACCACGATGCGGTCGTTGAAGTCGGCGTGCATCACGGCGATGCCGTACGTGCCCTCGACCGAGCGCAGCGCCTCGCGGACCTTCTCCTCCAGGGTGTCCGCCTGGGCGCGGGCGATCAGGTGGACCAGCACCTCGGTGTCGGTCTCGGAGAGGAAGACGACACCGTCGGCGACGAGCTTCGCGCGGAGCTCGGAGGCGTTGTCGATGATGCCGTTGTGGACGACGGCGACCTTGTTCCCGGCGTCCAGGTGCGGGTGCGCGTTCTCGTCGCTCGGGGCGCCGTGGGTGGCCCAGCGGGTGTGGGCGATACCGGTGGTGCCGGTGAAACGCTTGGGGACGCGGGCCTCCAGCTCGCGGACCCGGCCCTTGGCCTTCACCATCCGCAGGGTGGCGGGCTTGCCGGCCGACGCCTTGCCGGTGATGACGATGCCCGCGGAGTCGTAACCCCGGTACTCCAGCCGCTGCAGCCCTTCCAGCAGCAGCGGAGCCACATCACGCTTCCCGATATATCCGACGATTCCGCACATAGAGTCTCTGCCCCTCCATCGACGTACCTGTGGTGCCCGTTGCTCAGCCGTAGACGATGCGGCGCAGCTGGCGGAGCGAGAGCTCCGGCGGCGCGACCGCCCGGTGCGGCAGCTCGGCCGCGATCCGTTCGAAGATCTCCGCGTTGACCAGGCCGCCCGACTGCAGTTCGCGGTGGCGGCGGCGGACGAAGTCGTCGGTCGTCTCGTCGAAGTACGCCAGCACATCGAGGATCACCCGGGCGGCTTCACCGCGCTGGAGCGCGGTGCTGCGCACCAGGTGGTCGATGAGGTCGTCATGTGACGGGCGGCGTTCGAGCACTCGTTGATATTGCGGCGATCGGGGCGCTTACGCAACAATTCTGCCCGATATCGGGCAGGCTCGGGTGTGATTGCGGTCTCGACCGCCTACAGACGCTTGAGGACGGCCTGCTTGGCGGCGGTGAACTCGTCGTCGGTGAGGACCCCGGACCGGTGCAGCTCCCCCAGCTCGCGCAGCCGGCGCAGCAGCACGTCGTGGTCGTCGTCCGCCGCTGCGGGCGGAGCGGCCGCCGCCGGGGCCGCGATTTCGGCGGGCGCGGCGCTCGCGGGGGCCGGGCCCGGTGTGCCGGGCAGCCGGACCAGGACCGCCGCCGCGACCAGCACCGCCGTGTACTCCTTCTTGGACAGCCCCCACAGATCCAGCGAGTACGGGTCGTGCTCGGGCGCCGGGGCCGGGCCCCCGCCGCGTACGAAGGTCAGGTGCCCGTTCTCCAGGCCGATGGAGGGCAGCCACCGCACGTCGGTCACCTCCGACACCGGGAACGCGACCGGGCCGCCCGAGATCTTGGCCTCATTCGCCTTCCAGTTCCAGGTGAGGCGGACGGTCTCCCCGTCGAACGAGGCCGTGCCGTCCCCGCCGCCGCCCGCGACCGGCACCGCGGGCCCCGCCAGCAGGAAGCCGTCCACCGCGCCGGTCGGCACCCGCTCGACCAGCAGGGCGCCGCGCACCTCGTCGACGAAGTACTCCGCCACCCCGTTGCGGTCCTTCTCCACGGCCAGCTGGTACGGGTCCGATCCGTCCTTGAGCCGGCCGCCGGCCGCGCGCAGGACCGGGCACGCCCCGTCGCGCAGCCGCAGTCGCAGCCGGCCGCCCTTGCGGTCCGGTTCGAAGGAGATGCCCGCCAACGCCCGCAGCGGGACCACGCATTCGCCCAGCTCCTGCCGGAGTGGATGGATGCCCTTGCCCCGGCCCGGCACGATCCGCACCGCTTCGCCGTCGAAGGTCCAGGTCCCGTCGCGCTGGATTATTTCCGCCATGCGGCAGATTCTCTCAGCCGCGGAACGGGGGAGTGGTCTACACCTTGACCATCCGTGAGGCGCACGATACGCATGGTGATGGTTCGGTTGCTCAGGAGACCCACAGGTGTGAACCCGTCGAAAGGGATCCGGCTCGTGAGACTGCACAGGACACAGCGCACCGCACTGCCCCGCCTCCTCGGCTCGCTGCTGCTCGTCACGGCGGCCGGGATCTCCGGTGTCGGCGCGGCACCGGGAGGAGCGGCGGCGCGCGGCGGCCCGGCCGCCGCCCCGCCGCGCCCGCTCGGCCAGATCGTGCCCGCCCCCGCCGAGGCGAAGCCCGGCGGCTCCCCGTACACCATCACCGCGGACACCAGGATCCGCGTCGCCGGCTCCGGCGAGGCCCGCAAGGTCGGCGACTACCTCGCGGGCGTGCTGCGCCCGTCCACCGGATACCCGCTGCCCGTCACCGGCGACGCCGGCAACGGCATCCGACTGCGCCTCGACCCCCGCGACGGCGCACTGGGCACCGAGGGCTACAGCCTGAAGTCCGGCAGGGGCTCCGTCACCATCACCGCACGCGGCCCCGCGGGGCTCTTCCACGGCGTCCAGACGCTCCGTCAACTGCTCCCGGCCGACGTGGAGAAGAGGACCGTCCAGAAGGGTCCGTGGACGGTCGCGGGCGGCACGGTCACGGACACGCCGCGCTACGCGTACCGCAGCGCGATGCTCGACGTCTCCCGGCACTTCTTCTCCGTCGCCGAGGTCAAGCGCTACATCGACCAGCTCGCCCTCTACAAGATGAACAAGCTCCATCTGCACCTCTCCGACGACCAGGGCTGGCGGATCGCCATCGACTCCTGGCCCCGGCTCGCCACGTACGGCGGGCAGACGGAGGTCGGCGGCGGCCCCGGCGGCTACTACACGAAGAGCGACTACCAGGAGATCGTCCGGTACGCGGCCTCTCGCTATCTGGAGGTCGTGCCGGAGATCGACCTGCCCGGCCACACCAACGCGGCACTCGCCTCGTACGCGGAGCTGAACTGCGACGGGGTCGCGCCGCCGCTGTACACCGGCACCAGTGTGGGTTTCAGCTCGCTCTGCGTGCCGAAGGCCGTCACGTACGACTTCGTGGACGACGTGGTCCGTGAGCTCGCCGCGCTCACCCCCGGCGAGTACCTCCACATCGGCGGCGACGAGGCGCACTCCACCAGCCACGAGGACTACGTGGCCTTCATGGACAAGGCGCAGGCCGTCGTCGGCAAGTACGGCAAGACCGTGATCGGCTGGCACCAGCTGACCGGGGGCACACCGGTGAAGGGCGCGGTCGCCCAGTACTGGGGCTACGACAGGACGGGCGCCGCCGAGCGCGAGCAGGTCGCGGCCGCCGCCGTGAACGGCACGAAGCTGGTGCTGTCCCCGGCCGACCGCAGCTACCTCGACATGAAGTACGACAAGGACACCGTGCTGGGCCTGGCCTGGGCCGGTTACGTCCCGGTGCAGCGCTCCTACGACTGGGACCCGGCGACGTACCTGGCCGGTGCCCCGGCGGAGTCGGTCCTCGGTGTCGAGGCTCCGCTCTGGTCGGAGACCCTGAGCAACAGCGACGAGATCGAGCAGATGGCGTTCCCGCGGCTGCCCGGGGTCGCGGAGCTCGGCTGGTCGCCCGCGGCCACGCACGACTGGGACGCGTACAAGGTGCGGCTGGGCGCGCAGGGGCCGAGGTTCTCGGCGCTGGGCATCAACTACTACCGGGCGCCGCAGGTCCCCTGGGCCGCCGAGTGAGCTGACCGGGCCCGTCCGGCGACCGCGCGCCTCCGGTCGCCGGACGGCCCCGGCGCTCGTGCTCGTCCCCGGCCGCCGCCGCTCACCAGACCAGGACCCCGCCGCCCACCGACCGGGCCCGCAGTGCGGCCCGGGTGATGTTGGCGAGCCGGGCCGCCACGTAGTCCTCCCGGTAGCCGCTGTGCGCGCCGAGCTCCGCCGTGTGCCCGCGCAGCAGCTCGCACTCGGCGAGGAACTCCTCGATGTCCTCCGGCTGCACGTGGAGGTCGTCGGCGGCCAGCTCGGGGAAGAACCGGGCCCCCAGCGCACGGGCGCACTCCGAACCCCAGAGCCTGGTCCGGCTGTTCTCGACCCCGGCCATGTCGCTGCCGTCCTCGGGGTCGTCGAGCAGCCGGCAGTCCCCTTGCTCGTCGTACACGAAGGTGTGCACCAGCAGTGTCATGCCCCGAGCTCCGTCCGGCGGCCGTCGAGTCCCCCGACGGTGACCCCGGCGCTCCGGCACTCCGGGCCGGGGAGGCGTGGTTCCGGGCGGGGCGTGCGGGGGCGGAGCCCGTACAGGGGCCGGTGCTGCGGCTTCATGGGCGGACTCTGCCGCGCGGTGCGGCGCGCTGTCGAACGGAAATTCCGGTCGGCCGCACCGCGGACCCCGGGGCGGCGCGGTCCGCGATGCGGCCGACCGGGCACGGTCCGTGTGCCGCGAACGGTCAGGGGCGCGGCCAGGGGCGGCCGCCCAGGCGCTCGATGTCGGTGTTGAAGCGCCTCAGGTAGGCGGCGAAGCCGGAGATGTCCTCGTCCGACCAGTTGGCCATGACCCGCTCCAGCGAGCGGACCAGCCCCTCGCGTTCCGCGTCGAGCATGCGGGCGCCCTCGTCGGTGATCCGGAACTTGCGGGCCATGCCGCCCTCGGGGTCCGGGATGCGTTCCACGAGTCCGGCGCGCATGGCCGCCGCGGTCTGCCGGTTGAGGGTGGAGGCGTCGAGCCCGAAGGCGTCACTGAGCTCACCGATCGACATCGGCCCCTGGATGCGGACGCGGCTGAGCAGGATGTAGGCGCTGTGGTCCATCAGGCCGTCCTTGCGACGGCCGCCCTTGTTCTGGAGGAGGCCGTGGCGGCTGAGGAGCATCTGCTCGTACTCGACCTCGTGGGTGGGCCTGGTCATGCGCCTGCCGCCTCCTGCTGTCTGTCGTCCGGGCGTCCCGGAGGGATTCCGCATGTGGGCTTCCATTCTCCCATAGGCCCATGCAAGGTACATATAACGTGCCTGATGCATAGAGTGTGTACGATGCATAATCTTCTTCCGATACACACCCGAGGAGTCCTGGATGGGTGCCCCCCAGCCATCAACCCGCACCGGCGGCGTCGTCGCCACGCTGGCCATCGCCGGCGTCACGGCGGCGATCATGCAGACCCTGGTCACCCCGCTCATCGCGGAGCTGCCGCAGATCCTGAGTACCACCCCCTCGAACGCGGCATGGGTGATCACCGTCACCCTGCTGGTGTCCGCCGTCTGCGTGCCCGTCTCCGGACGTCTGGGCGACATGGTCGGCAAGCGCCGGATGCTCCTCGTGTGCTCCGTGCCGCTGATAGTCGGCTCGGTGGTGTGCGCGCTCTCCTCGTCCGTCGTCCCCATGATCGTCGGCCGTGGTCTGCAGGGCATGGGCATGGGTGTGCTGCCGCTCGGCATCGCCCTGCTGCGTGACGTGGTCCCGGCGGAGAAGCTCAGCTCCTCCATCGCGCTGGTCAGTGCCTCCATGGGCATTGGCGGCGCGCTCGGCCTGCCGATCGCCGCGGCGGTCGCCCAGTACACGAACTGGCGGGTGCTGTTCTGGGGCTCGGCCGGCCTGGCCACCGTGGTCGCGGTGCTGATCTGGTTCCTGATCCCCGACGTGCCGGCCGGCGCCAAGGGCCAGCGGTTCGACGTGCTCGGTGCGCTCGGTCTCGGGGCGGGCCTGGTCTGCCTGCTGCTCGCGGTCTCCAAGGGCGCCGACTGGGGCTGGGGCTCGGCCACCACGCTCGGCCTGTTCGCCGCCGCCGTCGTGGTGCTGCTCGCCTGGGGCCTGTGGGAGATGCGTACCCGGGATCCGCTGGTCGACCTGCGCACCACCGCGCGTCCCCGGGTGCTGATGACCAACCTCGCCTCCGTCTTCGTCGGCTTCGGCATGTACGCCAGCATGCTGATCGCGCCGCAGCTTCTCCAGCTCCCCTCCGCCACCGGCTACGGCCTGGGCCAGTCGATGCTCGCGGCGGGCCTGTGGCTGGCGCCCGGCGGGATCATGATGATGATCGTCTCCCCGCTCGGCGGAAAGCTCATCGATGCCCGGGGCCCGAAGTTCACCCTGGTCTGCGGCATCCTGGTCATCGCGGTCGGCTACGGCCTGGCGCTGGTGCTCATGGGCTCCGCGTGGGGCCTGATGGTGGTGGGCATGGTGACCAGCAGCGGTGTCGGCCTGGCGTACGGTGCGATGCCCGCACTGATCATGGGCTCGGTCCCGCTGTCCGAGACCGCCGCCGCCAACGGCTTCAACACGCTCATGCGCTCCCTCGGCACATCGATCGGCGCCGCGGTGATCGGCGTGGTCCTCTCCCAGATGACCGTCACCATGGGCGGCTACACCCTCACCTCCGAGAACGGCTTCCGTACCGGACTCCTGGTCGGCTGCGGCGTCGCCCTGGTCGCGGCGGTGATCGCCGCCGCCATCCCGGCCGCGCGCCGCGCCGGGGCCGGCGCCGCAGCCGCTCAGGAACAGGCCGCGGTCAAGGCCTGACCGGCGGCTCGCACGACGCCGCCCCGCACCCGTGCCCGCGGGGAACGGGCGGAGCCCCGGCCCGGACGCCATGCGGGTCGACGGCGTCGCGGGCAGCACGGCCCCGTCAACCGGCACGGCCCTGCCGCCGGTTGACGGGGCCGTGCCGGTTCGTCATGCCGGTCCGGCCGGCCCTGCCGCCGGCCCCTCCCGGTAAGGTGGCGACCTTCGGACGGCGTCAGCCTCCGGAGCCCCGAAGGCGAACGCCCATGACAGATCCTGTCCCGCACTCCGCCCGCCGCCGCCTCGACGCCGCACTGGACGGCCTCGCGTTCACCTTCCGCGGCATGACCGCCCGCTCCGACGAGCACAACTGCGAGTGCCACTGGGGCGGCCCCGAGGAGCTCGCCCAACTCAAGGTCCCGGACATCGAGCTGGACCACGATCTCCTGCAACGCACCTGGCGGGCTCCCGACTGGAGCGACCACGCGTCGGTGCTGCGCCGGATCCTCCCCCAGTTCGCCCGGTCCCTCGTCGCGGGCCGCGTCGAACCCTTCCTCGGCCCGGAGGAGATCGGCCGCTCGTTCGACCGGGGCCACTGGCAGCAGTGGCCCGGCGAACAGGCCGCCGCGGTACGGGAGTTCCTCCACGCCTGGTGGTCCCACACGCTCAGCGACCCGGCCCCGGCCGTCCCGGCCCACGACCTCCTCGCCCTGAACGCCCGGGCGTCCGGCACGCTCCGCCCGTGGCTCGCCCACTGGGAGTCGCGGTCCGGAACCACGGCCGACCGGCACCTCGCCGAGGCCGCCGCCCACTGGGAGTACCCCCTCCTCGGTGACGAACTCCCCTGGGCCGCATGGGAGGACGAGGACGACGGGGACGGGGCGCGCGCCGAACTGACGGCCTGGCTGCTGGACCACGCCCGGCCCCGCCTCATCGCCCACGGCGCACCCGACGAACTGCTTCACCGGATACGGCTCCTCGGCCTCACCGGCCCCGCCCGCTGGGAGGACCCGCACTGGCCGGGCCACCGCTACTGACCGCACCGGCCCCGCCCCGGAGGCCTCAGACGGTGACCCGGGGCTGTGCCGGACCGAGGTGGTGCACCGCGGTCCGTTCGGCGTGCGGGGCGAGCAGGTCCCGCAGCTCCCCGGCCGCGGCGGTGAGGAGATGGCCGTCACGGCCGGCGTGGAGGGTTTCGAGGACGAAGGCGACGCGGGTGGAGTCCTCGGTGACGCGGGTGCGGTGGGCGTCGCGGTGGTTCCAGTGGCGGGTCAGGACGTCGGTGGTGTCCGCGTAGATGATCTCGCCGGGCTTCGGGTTCTCGATGGTGCCGGGTTCGCCGAGCGGGGTGAAGGACTCGGTGCCGTCCGCCCGGCGGATGACGACCTCGCCGGTGACCCGGTCCAGGTCGAAGGCCCCGGCGGGCAGGCCGTGCCGGACGGAGACGACGTTGTAGGAGTCGACGGCCGGGTTGATACGGGGCAGGGCGCCCTTCTTGGCGAGGCGGCGGCCGAGTGCGTCGACGCTGGGGCGGATGCGGCGCGGGTTGGTGCCGAAGGAGCGGTAGGCGCTGTGCCAGGCCTCGATCCGGGGGTCGGTCTCGTCGGCGGGCAGCCAGCTTCCGTCGGCGATCCGTCGCTCCAGGTCGGCCAGTTCGGCGGCGGTGTCGGGCCAGGGCTCGTGGCCGCGCAGGCCGGTGGCGGTGACCAGGGCGATGAGGGTGTCGGGGAAGGCGTCGGCGACGGCGGGGGAGAGGTGGAAGGAGGGCATGGCGGATTCCTTGGTGCGGTGCGGTGCGGGTGGTGAGCGGTGGGCCCGCGTCAGGTCAGGGCGAGAAGGCCGACGGCGACGGCGGCGGTGCCCAGGCCGACGAGCTGGCCGCGGTGGATGCGTTCGGCGAGGACGCTCCGGGCGAGCAGGACCGTGCCCGCGGGGTAGAGGGCGGTGATCACGGCGACGACGGTGAGGTCCCCGCTGCGGGCGGCGAGCAGGAACATCAGGTTCGCCAGGGAGTCCAGCATGCCGGCGGTCGCCGACATCGCGTACGCGGGCCGCTCGGAGCCCAGCCTGCGGCGCAGCAGCCCCGCCGCGGCCAGGGTGATGGCCGAGGAGACGGTCCGGCCCACGATCAGCGGGGCCACCCCGCTGTCGGACGGTGCCTGGTGCAGGAAGACCAGCTGGAGCGCGATGGCGGCGCCCGCGCCGAAGGCCAGCAGCAACGCGGTACGGGAAGGGCGTGCCATCTCCGCGCCGCGTCCGGCGCTGACCAGTACCACCGCCGCCAGCGCGAGCGGCAGGCCCACCAGCCCGGCGGCGCCCAGGTGCTCGCCCTGTGTCAGCCCCACCCCGACCGGGAGTGCGGCGGAGACCAGCGCGGTGACGGGGGAGAGCACGTTCATCGGGCCGATCGCCAGGGTCCGGTAGAGCATGGCGAACGCGGCGGCCGAGGCGACCCCCGACGCGGCACCCCAGCCGAGGGCACCGGCACCGAACGAGGCACCGAGGAGCGGCCACAGCAGCAGCTCGACCGCGAGGCTGGCCGGCGCCGCGATCATCACGGTGCGCAGCACGTGTGCCTTGCGGGCGCCGAGGCCGCCGAGGAAGTCGGCGCACCCGTAGGCGAGTGAGCTGCCCAGGGCGAGCAGCAGAGCAAGCACAGGACATCCCTTACCATTCAATGGAACGACCGCACCGTACAACGGACCGACCGGGTGGTGTCAACCAACCGACCGTACGGTGCATTGAAGTGTTCCACTTGCAAGGATGGTGATCAGGTGGCCGAGACGGCCGCAGCCCTGCGGACGGTTGCGCACAATGTCCGGGCGGCCCGCACCCGCGCCGGCCTGTCGCTGGAGGAGCTCAGCCGGCGCGCCCAGGTCAGCAAGGGCGCCCTGGTGGGGCTGGAGAAGGCCCAGGGCAATCCCAACCTGGCCACCCTGGTCCGGCTGGCCGACACCCTCGGCATCCCGGTCTCCGCCCTGATGCAGGGACCGCCCGAGGGCCGGGTCCGTGTCGTGAGCGCCGATGCCGTGGCCCCGCTGTGGACCGGGGCGAAGGGCAGTGAGGCCCGGCTCGTACTGACGACCTCAGGCCCGGCCCCCGTCGAGCTCTGGCGCTGGCGGCTGCAACCGGGCGAGGAGTACCCCAGCCACCCCCACCAGGCAGGGGTCGTGGAGACCGTCAGCGTGACCTCCGGCCGGATGACCCTGGTGGTCGACGGTACCGAGCACCCCCTGGAAGCGGGCCAGACCGCCACGTTCGACGGCGACACCCCGCACGCCTACCGGGGCGCGGGGGACGGAACCTGCACCCTGATCATGACCGTCCACCTGCCGGCCGGCCCCGCTCCCACGGGCTGAGCGGCCGGGCGGGCCGCCGGGCGGTTCCGCCCCGCCCCGCCCGCCCGGCCCGTGCCGTCGTCCGGTCAGGCCGGGAGGCCCAGTTCGCGGGCGATCAGCATGCGCTGGACCTCGCTCGTGCCCTCGCCGATCTCCAGGATCTTGGAGTCGCGCCACATCCTGGCGACCGGGTACTCGTTCATGAAGCCGTAGCCGCCGTGGATCTGGGTCGCCTCGCGGGCGTTGTCCACCGCCACCGTCGAGGAGTACAGCTTCGCGATCGCCGCCTCCTTCTTGAACGGCTC
This sequence comes from Streptomyces sp. NPDC002403, assembly GCF_053593015.1. NCBI lineage: Bacteria > Bacillati > Actinomycetota > Actinomycetes > Kitasatosporales > Streptomycetaceae > Streptomyces > Streptomyces sp. NPDC002403. The sequence goes on from NZ_JBSFBQ010000043.1 coordinate 42,807, forward strand.
GCCCGCCACCATGCGCGAGGCCGCGTCGCGCCAGCCGACACGGGCCATGTGGGCGCGCATCTCCATGTCCGCGATCTTGAACTGGATGGCCTGGTTGGTGCCGATCGGCTTGCCGAACGCGTGCCGCTCGGCGGCGTACTTCACCGACTCGTCGACGCAGCCCTGCGCGAGGCCCGTGGACAGGGCGGAGATGGCGATCCGGCCCTCGTCCAGGATGCGCAGGAACTGGGCGTAGCCGCGGCCCTCCTCGCCCAGCAGGTTCTCCAGCGGGACGCGGACGTCGGCGAAGGACAGCTCCCGGGTGTCCGAGGCGTTCCAGCCGACCTTGGAGTACGGGGCGGCGACGGTGAAACCGGGGGTGCCGGACGGCACGATGATCGAGGAGATCCGCGGGGCGCCGTTCTCCTTGCGGCCGGTGACCGCCGTCACCGTGACCAGCTCCGTGATGTCCGTACCGGAGTTGGTGATGAAGCACTTGGAGCCGTTGATCACCCACTCGCCGGCGGCCTCGTCGCGCACCGCCGTCGTCCGGGTGCCGCCCGCGTCCGATCCGCAGTCCGGCTCGGTCAGGCCGAACGCGCCGAGCGCCTCGCCCGAGCAGAGCCTCGGCAGCCACCGCTGCTTCTGCTCCTCGGTGCCGAAGCGGTAGACGGGCATCGCGCCGAGCGAGACCCCGGCCTCCAGCGTGATCGCCACGGAGGAGTCGACCCGGGCCAGCTCCTCCAGGGCGATCCCGAGGGCGAGGTAGTCGCCGCCCATGCCGCCGTACTCCTCCGGGAACGGCAGCCCGAACAGGCCCATCCGCCCCATCTCCCGCACGATCTCGTACGGGAACTCGTGCCGTTCGTAGAAGTCGCCGATCTTCGGCGCGACGACGTCGTGCGCGAACTCCTCGACGGTGCGCCGCAGTTCCTCGTGCTCGGCGGTCAGCCGGTGGTCCAGGGACATGGCAGGGGTCACTCCTTGTGGGGACGGGTGTCTATCGCACCGAGAGCGCGCGGACGGTACGGGACGGGCTGGGTCGGCCCAGTTGGTCGGCGAGCCACACGCTGGTGGCGGTGAGCGCGTCGAGATCGACCCCGGTTTCGATGCCGAGGCCCTGGAGCATCCACACGAGGTCTTCGGTGGCGAGGTTTCCGGTGGCGCTCTTCGCGTACGGGCAGCCGCCGAGGCCGCCCGCGGAGGCGTCCACCGTGGTCACCCCGTGCTGGAGCGCGGCGAGGGTGTTGGAGAGGGCCTGGCCGTACGTGTCGTGGAAGTGCACGCCGATGGTGTCGGTGGGCACGCCCTCCTCGTTCAGTTCGGCGAGCAGGGTCCGCACATGGCCGGGCGTGGCGACGCCGATGGTGTCGCCGAGGGAGAGCTCGTCGCAGCCGAGGTCCATCAGCGCCTTGGCCACCCGCACGACCTGGTGGACGGGGACGGGCCCCTCCCACGGGTCGCCGAAGCACATCGACAGATAGCCGCGGACATGCACCTTCCCGGCCTTGGCGCGCGCCACGACCGGCTCGAACATGGCGAGCGACTCGTCGACCGTGCGGTTGAGGTTGCGGGCGGCGAACGTCTCGGTCGCGGAACCGAACACGGCGATCCGGCGGGCACCGAGCGCCAGCGCCCGGTCCAGGCCGCGTTCGTTCGGCACGAGGACCGGCAGGGCGACGCCGCCGATGTCGGCGAGACGGGGGAACAGGTCCTCCGCGTCGGCCAGTTGGGGCACCCACTTGGGGTGCACGAAGCTGGTCGCCTCGACGGTGGTCAGGCCCGAGGCGGCGAGCCGGTGGATGAACTCCGCCTTCACCCCGGTCGGTACGACGGTCTTCTCGTTCTGCAGCCCGTCGCGGGCACCGACCTCGTGGATCCGGACCCGGGCGGGCAGATCCTGGGCCGGCACGGTCATGGGCAGGGTGCGGGACGTCGTCATGCTTCCTCCCCGGGAGCCTCGACGGGGGCGACCACGGCCAGGATCTGGTCCATGGCGACCGTGCTGCCGGCGCTGACGTCCAGTTCGGTCACGGTCCCGGCGTGCGGGGCGGAGATGACGTGCTCCATCTTCATCGCCTCGACGACGAGCAGGCTCTGACCGGCCACGACCTCGTCCCCGACCGCCACCTTCACCACGGTGACCGTCCCGGGCATGGGCGCGGCGAGGGTGTCCGCACCGGAACGGCCCGCGCCGGCCAGCGACGCCGCCACCGGGTCGTGATCCTGTACGTGCCAGCTGTCGCCGTCCCGGCCCAGCCACACGCCGTCCGGGGAGGGGGCGTGGGTGAACGCGTGGGTGACACCGGCGAGTTCGAGCGAGAGGCGGGGCCCGGAGACCTCGACCAGCCTGGCCGTCTCCCTGCCGCCCGGCAGCGGGGCCAGCGGACCGCACGCCCCCGTCACGGGCGCCGGCGGCTGCGCGCCCTCCCCGACGTGGCCGAACGTCAGCTCCGTACCGGCCGGGCAGGAGCGCAGCGAGACCTGCACCGGGTCGTGGCCCGGCAGCCGGAAGTCCAGCACCGTGCGGGCCGGGGTGCCGCCGAGCCGCCAGCCGTTCGCCACCGAGAACGGGTCGACCCAGCCGGAGGCGCCGGCGGGGGAGGCGGCGGGGGCCGTGGACCGCCGCAGCAGTGCCGCTGCCGCGTACACCTCCTCGGGCACGCCCTCCGGCACCAGGCCGTCCACCTCGCGCTCCACCAGACCGGTGTCCAGATCGCCCGCCACCACCGCCGGGTGGGCGAGCAGCCGGCGCAGGAAACCCGCGTTGGTGGGGACGCCGAGGATCACCGTGTCCGCGAGCGCCGCCCGCAGCCGGCGCAGGGCCGTGGCGCGGTCGGGGCCGTACGCGATGACCTTCGACAGCATCGGGTCGTACAGGCTGCCTACCTCGCCGCCCTCGCCGAGCCCGGAGTCCGTCCGCACCCCGTTGCCCTGCGGCTCGTGCAGTGCGAGGACCGTGCCGCCCGAGGGCAGGAAGCCGCGCGCCGGGTCCTCCGCGCAGACCCGGGCCTCGACCGCATGGCCGGTGAGCTTGATGTCCTCCTGGCCGTACGGGAGTTGCTCGCCCGCCGCGACCCTCAGCTGCCACTCCACCAGGTCCAGGCCGGTGATCAGCTCGGTGACCGGGTGCTCGACCTGGAGGCGGGTGTTCATCTCCATGAAGAAGTACGAGGCGGGGTCGTTGCCCGGGACGATGAACTCCACCGTGCCCGCGCCCACGTAGCCGCAGGAGCGGGCCGCCTGGACGGCCGCCTCGCCCATCGCCGCCCGGGTCTCCTCGTCGAGCAGGACCGAGGGCGCCTCCTCGATGATCTTCTGGTGGCGGCGCTGGAGCGAGCACTCGCGCTCGCCGAGGTGGACCACGTTGCCGTGGGCGTCGGCCAGCACCTGGATCTCGATGTGGCGTGGGCGGTCGATCCACCGCTCCACCAGCAGGGTGTCGTCGCCGAACGAGGCCCGCGCCTCGCGCCGCGCGGCCGCGATCTCGTCCCCGAGCAGAGTCTCGTCGCGCACCAGCCGCATGCCCTTGCCGCCGCCGCCCGCCGAGGGCTTCAGCAGCACCGGCATCCCGATCTCGCGGGCCGCGTCGACCAGCCGGTCGTCGGTGAGCCCGCTCCCGGACGAGCCGGGCACCACCGGAACCCCGGCCGCCGCGACCGTCTCCTTGGCCCGGATCTTGTCGCCCATCAGGGTGATGGCGGAGGCGGGCGGGCCGATGAAGACCAGCCCCGCCTCGGCGCAGGCCCGCGCGAAGCCCGCGTTCTCGGCGAGGAATCCGTATCCCGGGTGGACCGCCTGCGCACCGGTGCGGCGGGCCGCGTCCAGCAGCGCGGGCACGCTCAGATAGCTCATGGCGGCCGGGGCGGGCCCGATCCGTACCGCCGTGTCGGCCTCCCGGACGTGCCGGGCGTCCGCGTCCGCGTCGCTGAAGACGGCGACCGAGCGGACGCCCAGCTCCCGCAGCGTGCGGATGACACGTACCGCGATCTCGCCGCGGTTGGCGACCAGAACCGTGTCGAACATCGTCATCTGTTCCTCACATCCGGAAGACGCCGAAGCCGGCATCGCCCAAGGGGGCGTTGGCACAGGCGGTCAGGGCGAGTCCCAGCACCTGCCGGGTCTCCAGCGGGTCGATCACACCGTCGTCCCAGAGCCGGGCCGTGGCGTAGTACGCGTTGCCCTGCGTCTCGTACTGCTCGCGGATCGGGGCCTTGAAGGCCTCCTCGTCCGCCGTGCTCCAGTCGTCGCCCAGCTGGTCGCGCTTGACCGTGGCGAGGACGGACGCGGCCTGCTCGCCGCCCATGACGGAGATCTTCGCGTTGGGCCACATCCACAGGAAGCGGGGGGAGTAGGCCCGGCCGCACATGGAGTAGTTGCCCGCGCCGTACGAACCGCCGACCACCACGGTCAGCTTCGGGACACGGGTGCAGGCGACCGCCGTCACCATCTTGGCGCCGTGCTTGGCGATGCCGCCGGCCTCGTAGTCCCGGCCCACCATGAAGCCGGAGATGTTCTGCAGGAAGACCAGCGGGATGCCGCGCTGGTCGCACAGCTCGATGAAGTGGGCGCCCTTCTGGGCCGACTCGGAGAACAGGATGCCGTTGTTGGCGACGATGCCGACGGGGTGGCCGTGGATGTGGGCGAAGCCGGTGATCAGCGTCGTCCCGTACTCGGCCTTGAACTCGGCGAACCGGGAGCCGTCGACGACCCGGGCGATCACCTCCCGCACGTCGTACGGGGTGCGGGAGTCGACCGGGACGGCACCGTACAGACCCGCGGGGTCGACCTCCGGCTCGTCGACGGGCCGCACGGACCACGGCAGCGCGCCCCGGTCCGGCAGGGTGGCCACGATGTTCCGCACGATCCGCAGTGCGTGCGCGTCGTCCTCGGCGAGATGGTCGGTCACCCCCGACGTACGGGAGTGCACCTCGCCGCCGCCGAGCTCCTCGGCCGTCACGACCTCGCCGGTCGCGGCCTTCACCAGCGGGGGGCCGCCCAGGAAGATCGTGCCCTGGTTGCGGACGATCACGGCCTCGTCGCTCATCGCGGGGACGTACGCCCCGCCGGCCGTGCACGAACCCAGCACCGCCGCGATCTGCGGAATGCCGGCCCCCGACATCCGGGCCTGGTTGTAGAAGATCCGTCCGAAGTGCTCCCGGTCGGGGAAGACCTCGTCCTGCATCGGCAGGAACGCACCGCCCGAGTCGACGAGATAGAGGCAGGGGAGACGATTCTCCAGCGCCACTTCCTGGGCGCGCAGATGCTTCTTCACCGTCATGGGGTAGTACGTGCCGCCCTTGACGGTCGCGTCATTGGCGACGATCACGCACTCCCGGCCGCTGACCCGGCCGATCCCGGCGATCACCCCGGCCGCCGGGGCGGCGCCCACGTACAGCCCCTCGGCCGCCAGCGGGGCCAGCTCCAGGAACGGGGAACCCGGATCGAGCAGGGTGTCCACCCGGTCCCTGGGCAGCAGCTTGCCGCGCGCCACATGCCGGGCGCGGGCCCTCTCACCCCCGCCGAGCCTGGCCGTGGCGAGCCGCTCACGCAGCTCGTCGGCGAGCGCGTGATGCGCCGCCTCGTTGGCCTTCCAGGCCTCGGAGGCGGGATCGGCCGCGCTCGCCAGCACCGGTGCCTGCTGCATCGTGTCGAGCCCCCTTGCCCGTACCGCAGTAGTTAGTGACCGTTAACGTCCGTCTCCAGGTTAACGAGCGCTAACAGGCTTGTCCAGGGCGGAATGCCGGGGCGGAATAATGGCCCGCGCCGCTCCCTGACCCGGGGCGGCGCCGGTCGTGGACCGGCGATGGCCTTCGGGGTGGGGGAAAGACGGATGACGCAGCAGTCGAAGACGGTGCGGGGCGTGGGCGCGGGAGCGGCCGGGGAGGTGGCCGCGGGGCCGCGCGTCCTCGAAGTGGACGCCCTGCGCGGGTTCGCGCTCGCCGGGATCCTGGTCGTGAATCTCATGACGACCGCCGGACCTCCCGGTGCCAGGGAGGGGCTCGCGGAGGTGCACGCGGGGGACGGCGCCGTGCAATGGCTGGTCGTCCTGCTCGCGCAGTCGAAGTTCTACCTGCTCTTCTCCTTCCTCTTCGGATACAGCTTCACCCTCCAGATGGACTCGGCCGCCCGTGCCGGAGCACGTTTCGTGCCCCGGATGTCGCGGCGGCTCGCCGCACTCCTCGTGCTCGGGTTCGCGCACGCGGTGCTGCTGTACACCGGCGACATCCTGATGATCTATGCCCTGCTCGGGCTCGTCCTGCTGGCCGTCCGCAACGCCGGACCCGCCACCGTCCGGCGGGCGGCGCTGTGGGTGTTCGGCGTCGCCGCCGGCCTCCTGCTGCTGCTCGGGCTCGGGGCGTCGCTGCTCGACCCCGGCGAGCTGGGTGGATCCGTCACGGTGAAGGCCGAGCTGACCGCCGCCTACCGGGGCGGATTCGCCGAGGTCGTCGGTGCCAACATCCGGGCGCTGCCCGACATGCTCGCGGCGGTTCCGCTGATGGGCGGGTTCGTCGTCGCCGCCTTCCTCATGGGGTTCGTGGCCGGCCGGGGGGAGTGGCTCGGCCCGGCCGCGCTCGCCGACCGGGGACGGCTGCGCCGCGTCTGCCTGACGGGTCTCGCGATCGGGGTTCCCGGGGCGGTCCTCTCCGCCGCGGGGCTCGTGGGGCCGCTGTCGGAGCGCTGGGTGCTGCTGGGCCTGGCGGTCGGCATGGTCGCGGCCCCGGCGCTCTCGGCCGCGTACGCCACCGGGCTGCTGATGTGGTTCACCACGCCGCGCGGTGGCGCGGCGGCCCGGGTCCTCGCGCCCGCCGGGCGGATGGCACTGACCAACTACCTGACCCAGTCCCTCGTCATGGCCCTCGTCTTCTCCGGGTACGGCCTCGGGCTGTACGGCCGCACGGGTGCCGCGGCAGCGGTCTGCGGGGCGCTCGTGCTGTACGCCGGCCAGCTCGCGCTCAGCGGGTGGCTGATGCGCCGGTACCGGCTCGGGCCGGTGGAGTGGCTGCTGCGCACAGTGACGCTGTGGGCGCGACCCGCACCAGTTAACGTTCGCTAACCGGACTGTCTAGAATCGAATCCATGACCACGAGGACGGACGCCCCCACCCGCCGCGAGCAGATCCTCAAGGAGGCCGCCCGCCTCTTCGCCGAGCGCGGCTTCCACGGCGTCGGTGTCGACGAGATAGGTGCCGCCGTCGGCATCAGCGGCCCCGGGCTCTACCGGCACTTCCCCGGCAAGGACGCGATGCTCGCCGAGCTGCTGGTCGGGATCAGCGAGCGGCTGCTGGCGGGCGGGCAGCTGCGCGTGTCGGAGGACGCCGCCTGCGCGGACGGCTCCCCGCAGGCCCTGCTCGACGCACTCATCGAGGGGCACATCGACTTCGCCCTCGACGACCGCCCCCTGATCACCCTCCACGACCGCGAGCTGGACCGGCTGCGGGACGCCGACCGCAAGCGGGTCCGCCAGCTCCAGCGGCAGTACGTCGAGGTGTGGGTGGAGGTGGTCCGCGAGATGTACCCGGACCTGCCCGAGCACGAGGCCCGCGCCGCCGTCCACGCCGTCTTCGGCCTGCTGAACTCGACCCCGCACCTGGGCCGCCCCGGCGCCCTGCCGGACCGTGCGGACACGGCGGCGCTGCTGCACCGGCTGGCACGCGGGGCGTTCGAGGCGGCGGCCCGCGCGTAGGGCGGGTGGACGGGTGTCCGGCGGGTGTGTCCGCGGTTTTCGCCCGGCCTTGAATATATGAATTGATGGGAAAAGGGTGAGGTGTCTCCTCATATTCCCTTTCCTTTTCCTCGAAGCGCTCCGTCGGACGCGGTTTCGCGAGGCCCTCAGGCTTATGGTTTGAGCTGTCCCGCCCACGCCTGATGGGGAATTTAAATGAAAACATGTCAGGTTTCGATCGTTGTCCCCTGTTTCAACGAGGACGAGGTCATCGAGGTATTCCACCGTGCGTTGATCTCCGCCCTCGAACCGACTCGGCGGACCTTCGAGATCTGTTATGTCGACGACGGCAGCAGCGACCGGACCAGGCACCGGATCGGTTTGCTCGCCACTGCGGACCGACGGGTCCGCTACACCTCCTTCAGCCGTAATTTCGGCAAGGAGGCCGCCATGCTCGCGGGACTGCGCATGTCCCGCGGTGACGCCGTCGTCCTCATGGATGCCGACCTCCAGCACCCGCCCGAACTGCTGCCCCGCATGCTGGAGCTGCGGCAGCGCGGCTACGACCAGGTCGTCGCGCGGCGCGACCGCGCGGGCGAAGGCGTCCTGCGCACCTTTCTCAGCGCCCTCTACTACCGGGCCATGGGCCGGTGCATGGACATCGAGGTCGTCGACGGCGAGGGCGACTTCAGGCTGCTGTCACGCACCGCGGTGGACGCCGTGCTCGCCCTGCCCGAGACCAACAGGTTCTCCAAGGGGATCTTCTCCTGGATCGGCTTCGACACCGTCGGCTTCACCTACCGGAACATCCAGCGCGCGGCGGGGCGTTCGAAGTGGGGCGGCAGACGCCTGCTCAACTACGGGATCGACGGACTGATCTCCTTCAACAGCCATCCGCTGCGCCTGGCCATCCACATCGGCCTCGCGCTCGCGCTGGCGGCACTGGGATACGCCGTGTGGACCATCGTCGGCGTCGTGCTCCACGGTGTCGTCGTACCCGGCTACGCCACCCTGCTGACCGCCGTCGTGGCGCTCGGCGGAATCCAGCTCGCCACGCTCGGCGTCATCGGCGAATACGTGGGACGGATCTACTCCGAGTCGAAACGCCGCCCGCACTACCTGGTGCGGGAGACGAGCGAATCCCCGTACGTCCCCCCGGTCGACATCCCGGCCGGGGTGCGTTCGGGCCCGTCCGCCCCCGGGGGCGGGAGGCCGTCGGTGCGACGCACCGGGGCGACCGCGCTCGGGGCGTCGAGGAGGCGCACCCTGCGCCAGTTCATCGAATTCGGGCTGATCGGAATCATCAATACGGCGGTATATCTGGCGGTATACGCCTCGCTGAATTCCTGGATTCCCTATCTGGCCGCACACGTCATCGGATACACGGTCAGCGTCGTGGGGTCATTCCTGCTCAACTCCTGCATCACCTGCCGCACGAAGCCGACCTGGCATGCCTTCGTCCGGTATCCGCTGTCGAGCGTCGTCAATCTCGTACTCACCGGAATTCTGCTCTACCTCGGCGTGAGCAGGCTGGGCATGGACAAGAACATCGCCGCCGTGGCCGCGGGGATCCTCGCCACCCCCTTCTCGTTCCTGCTCGCCCGCTGGGCCATCGACTCCGGTGCCGCCCTCGCCCGGCAGAGCGGCGGCCCGGCCGGGAGCAGTACCGGACACACCACACCCTGAACCCACCGCCTGAGCCTCCAGACCCTGCCGTCAAGGACGCGAGCAACGTACGAAGGGCACCAGTGCACATGACCACGGACACGTCGAAATCCGCCGGCACACAGGCCGAGGGCGAACAATCCACCCGGCCGCCGGAACCCGGTCGGCCCCCCGCGCGGCGGTGGGCGGCGATCGGGACGTCGGGCCTCGCCCTGCTGCCGCTCGCCCTGCTCGGCGCGGCCTTCTGGATCGGCCGGCTGGTCCGCCCGGGAGGGGACGACTGGTGCTTCCTCCCGGTCGTACGGGACGGGGGCGCCTCCGGGATGATCGGGAAGTTCTTCCTCCACGACAACGGACGCATCGCCAACGCGCTGCTCGTCATCGGGTACGGAGCCTTCGGCGTCCCGGGCCAGCAATGGTTCGCCCTGGTCAGCGGGGTGCTCATGCTGGGCATCCTCTGGGCGCTGATCGCCTCCGCGCTCAAGAGGGCCGGACTGACCGCGCCACGCGGGCTGGCACTGCTGGTGGGCGCGACGACGGCGGCGCTCTTCTTCTTCGCGACGCCCAACCCGTACAAGGCGTTCTACTGGCCCGCCAACTCCGTCTCGCACACCGTCGCACCGGTGCTGGCCTGCGCCGCCGTGATCCCGCTGCTGCGCGCACGGACGCGGCGGGGGCGCGACTTCGCGCTCGTCGTCGCGTACCTGGCGGGGATCTTCATCGGCACCCTGTCGGAGGAGACGGCGATCGTCGCGTTCGTCGTACTCGCCACCGTCCTGCTGATGAGCCGGTGGGCCCTTCCCGGGACCGGCCGGACCCGCACGCGCATCTGGTGCATCGTCGCCTTCGCCGGGGTCGCCGCGGGGACGGCCATCCTGTACCTGTCGCCCGGCGCGCGCAGCCGGCGTGCACGGTTCGGTGCCGACAGCACCTCCATGTTCGGCCCGGAGGCACTGACCGGGGCGCTGCGGGCGTTCGCGCACGTCCTGGGGACGGTCTTCACGACCTGGCCGTACCTGGGAGCGGTCGCCGTCGGCGTGCTGCTGGGCCTGCTGGTGCGCGGTGGCGAGCGGGGAACGGACGTGCCGGACGGGCCGGACGGGCCGCTGCGCCGCAGGCCCCTCCTCGTGGTCCTCGCCGGATTCCTCGCCTTCCTGGTCTCCGGCTACCTCTGCGTCGTCATCGTCTACCCCGCCTTCGGGGCGAGCGCGGGCGGTGCGTCGCGCATCTGGGGCGACTTCCTCCTGCTGTTCCTGCTGCTCCTGGTCGGCGCCGGGGCCCTGCTGGGGCGGCGGCTGCGGGCCCGCCGGTGGGGGATCCGTACGGTGACGGCGGGTGTCGCCGCCGCCATGTGCGCCGCCGCCTGCGTCGGCCTCGCCGTCCCGCTGCTCCGGCTGGAACGGCAGATGGAGGTGCGTGCCCAGCGCTGGGACCGGCAGGACCGGGCGCTGCGGGAGGGAGCGGCGCGCGGCGCCCGGGTGCTCCCGTACACGCCGGTGTCGGTCAGCGGGATGCTGGAGCCCTTCGGCAATAACGGCCGGCGGGCGTGGCCGGCGAAGTGCGTCGCCCAGTACTACCACCTGCAGAAGATCACGCACTCGACCCGGCTGCCCTGAGCGGCGGCCGGATCCGGCCCGCCCGTCGTGCAGGACACCCGGCACACTGCGCACACCTGACGGCACAATGGGTTCATGCCGATACCCAGCCGTGCCGCCCTCGTCGAACACCTCGTCCGCACGCGTATAGCCGGAGACGTCGCCACCCCGCGCGACAACAACCTCTCCCACTACCGCAAGCTCGCCAACGGCGACCGCCACTACTGGCTGGGGCTGGAGCTCGGGGACCGGTGGCGCGACGAGCAGGACGTGCTGGCGGTGATGGCCGAGCGCTGCGGGGTCAGCGACGACCCGGAGCACCGGTTCGGGCAGGACACCATCGACCCGGAGCTCACGGTCGACGCGCTGGAGCGGATGGCGGCGCGGCTGCGGAAGGCCGTGGCGGGGGCGGAACGGGTGCTGTTCGCGACCGGGCACCCGGGCGGGCTCCTCGACGTGCACCGGCAGACCGCGGCCGCGCTGCGGGCCGCCGGATGCGAGATCGTGACGATCCCCTCGGGGCTGATCGCCGACGAGGGCATGGTGTTCCAGTTCGCGGACGTCGCGGTGCAGGAGCGCGGCGCGACGCTCTGGCACACGCACTCGCCCGCCCCGATGGCCGCGATCCTGGACGGCCTGGAGCGCGAGGGCCGCCCGCTGCCCGACCTGGTGGTCGCCGACCACGGCTGGGCGGGGTGCGCGGCGCAGCGCGGGCTGGACGCGGTGGGGTACGCGGACTGCAACGACCCGGCGCTCTTCCTCGGCGAGGCGGAGGGGACGCTCCAGGTCGCCGTCCCGCTGGACGACCATGTGCTGGACCCGCGGTTCTACGACCCGATGACGGAGTATCTGCTGGACGCGGCGGGGCTGACGCAGAGCTGACCGGGGCCGGACCGGGGCCGGACCGGGAGCGGTGCGGGTCCGCGGCTCCCGGCCGCGGGGCCGGGTCAGACCGGCCCGGTACCGCCGCCGGTGCCGGTCCCGCCCGGCCCGCGCAGCCGCTGCCTCAGGCCCGGGGTCGGGTCCAGGTACACCCGGCGGACCGACGGATAGCGCTCGCGCAACTGCTCCTCGGCCTCCTCGCACGCCCACTCGATCTGGCCGGCGGTCGAGGCGTCCCGGAAGTCGATCTTCGCGGCGATCAGGATCTCTGCCGGGCCCTGGACGAGCGTGGTGAGTTCCAGTACCTCGATGATGTGCGGGACGGAGAGCAGTTCCTCGTGGATGCCGGCGCGCATCGCCTTCGGCACCGGGCGGCCGATCAGCAGCTGGGCGTTGGAGCGGCCCAGCACCCAGGCGACGTACACCAGCAGCAGGCCGATCAGGATCGACGCGATGCCGTCCCAGACCCCGGAACCGGTCAACTGGCCGCCGAGCAGTCCGCCCGCGGCGAGCAGCAGACCCGCCAGCGCCGCCGAGTCCTCCATCACCACGGCCTTGACCGCGGTGTCGGGGGTGTGGCGGAAGTAGTGCCCGACCGGTGCCCGCAGCCGCGCGGCCTCGCCGCGGACCTGGCGGAGCCCGGTGCGCAGCGAGTAGCCCTCCAGCAGGAAGGCCACCGCGAGCACGATGTACGAGACGAGCGGATCGCCGAGTTCCTCGCCCGCCGCGAGGGTGTGGATGCCGTCGTACACGGAGAAGACCGCGCCGCCGACGAACGTGGCGACGGAGGCGAGCAACGCCCAGATGTAGCGCTCGGGGCCGTAGCCCAGCGGGTGTTCCTCGTCCGCGGGCTTCTCGCTGCGCTTCAGCGCGGTGAGCAGCAGCAGTTCGGTGACCGTGTCGGCGACCGAGTGCGCCGCCTCGGAGAGCATCGCGCTCGACCCGCTGATCAGCCCGGCGACCACCTTCGCGACGGCGATGCCGAGATTGGCGGCCGCCGCGACGACGACGGTGAACGCGGACTCCCCGCCGCCGGACTTCGCGCCGCCCACGGTCCCGTCCACGGTCTTGTCGCTCATGGTGGGGAGTATCTCCGAACCGGCGGCCGGCGGCCCGTCGGCGCGGGGCGCGTCAGTCCCGGGGGACGCGGACCACGCCCTCCTGGATGACGGTGATGGCCAGCCGGCCGTCCTGGGTGTGGATCCGGGCCTGGCCGAGCCCGCGCCCGCCGGAGGCGGACGGCGACTCCTGGTCGTACAGCAGCCATTCGTCGGCCCGGAACGGCCGGTGGAACCACATCGCGTGGTCCAGGCTCGCGCCGACCACGTCGCCGACCGCCCAGCCACCGCGCCCATGGGCCAGGAGCACCGAGTCGAGCAGTGTCATGTCGGAGACGTACGTCGCCATGCAGACGTGGAGCAGCGGATCGTCCGCGAGCTTGCCGTTGGTGCGGAACCACACCTGGGAGCGGGGCTCACGCGGTTCGCCGACGCTGCCGAAGGGCGGGGCGTCCACATACCGCAGGTCGACCGCGGCCCGCGCCTCGATCAGCCGGTCCACGACGTCCGGCCCGCTGAAGCGGTCCGCGTACCGGGGCAGCATCTGCGCCGCGGTGGGCAGCGTCTCCGGGTCCGGGGCGGACGGCATGGCCGCCTGGTGCTCCAGGCCCTCCTCGTACGTCTGGAACGAGGCCGAGAGATGGAAGATCGGCTGGCCGTGCTGGACGGCGACGACCCGCCGGGTGGTGAAGGAGCGGCCGTCGCGGATGCGGTCGACGCTGTAGACGATCGGTGCGCCCGGGTCGCCCATCCGCAGGAAGTAGGAGTGCAGGGAGTGGGCGGCCCGGTCGGCGGGGACGGTGCGGCCCGCGGCGACCAGGGCCTGGGCCGCGACCTGGCCGCCGAAGACGCGGGGCACGAGGGCCGAACGGCTCGTACCCCGGAAGATGTCCCGCTCGATCTGCTCCAGGTCGAGCAGATCGAGCAGGGCGTCGAGTGCTGAGCTCATGGAACGAACGTAGCCGCTCTCACAGGCCCATGGACTTGGCGATGATCGACTTCATGACCTCGCTGGTGCCGCCGTAGATGCGGTTGACCCGGTTGTCCGCGTACAGGCGGGCGATCGGGTACTCGTTCATGTAGCCGTAGCCGCCGTGCAGCTGGAGGCAGCGGTCGATGACGCGGTGCGCGACCTCGGTGCAGAACAGCTTCGCGGAGGCGGCCTCGGCGGCGGTCAGCTCACCGGCGTCGTGGGCCTCGATGGCGCGGTCGCAGACGGCCTCGGCGGCGTCCACCTCGGCCTGGCAGGCGGCCAGCTCGAACTTGGTGTTCTGGAAGGACGCGACGGTCTTGCCGAAGACGGTGCGCTCGCTCACGTACTGCTGGGCGAACCGGACGGCGGCCTTGGCCTGGGCGTACGCGCCGACGGCGATGCCGAGGCGCTCCTGCGGCAGGTTCTGGCCGAGGTAGGAGAAGCCCTTGTTCTCCTCGCCGAGGAGGTCCTCGACCGGCACCTTGACGTCGACGAAGGCCAGTTCGGCGGTGTCGGAGGTGCGCAGGCCCAGCTTGTCGAGCTTGCGGCCGACCGAGTAGCCCTCGGACTTGGTGTCGACGACGAGCAGGGAGATGCCGTGCCGGCGGTCGTCGGCCCTGGGCGCGTCGGTGCGGGCGCAGACGATGACCCGGTCGGCGTGGACGCCACCGGTGATGAACGTCTTGGCGCCGTTGAGGATGTAGTGGGTGCCGTCCTCGGAGAGCTTGGCGGTGGTCTTCATGCCGGCCAGGTCGGAACCGGTGCCCGGCTCGGTCATGGCGATGGCGTACATCGCCTTGCCGGTGACGAAGTCCGGCAGCCAGCGCTTCTTCTGCTCCTCGGTGGCGTACGCCTTGATGTACGGCAGGCAGAGCAGCACATGCACGCCGGAGCCGCCGAAGTTGACGGCCGCGCGGGCGCACTCCTCGGAGATGATCGCCTCGAACTTGAAGGACTCGACCCCGGCGCCGCCGAACTCCTCCGGCACCTCGATGCCGAATATGCCCAGCTCGGCAAGCTTGTAGTAGAAGTCGCGAGGCACCTGGCCGGCCGCGAACCACTCGTCGTAGACGGGGGCGACCTCGGCCTCGATGAAGGCGCGGATGGTCTCCCGGAACGCCTCGTGGTCCTCGTTGAATACCGTACGGCGCACGGGGTGCCTCCTTGGTCAGCTTCGGTCGGGCTCCGGCCAGCCTGGCTAAGCGCTTGCTCAGATGTGTTTAGAAGTTACCCGGGGGTCACCGAGGCTGTCCAGGGTGATGCGCAGCACGCCCGCCCGGACACGGAGGAGCCCTCCCCGGCCGGGTGGGCCGGGGAGGGCTCCTCCGTGTCGTCCTCGTCGCCTACTGGGGCTTGAAGGAACGGATCTGGTAGTTCCCCTGGAGGTTGCCGCCGTTACCGGCGGGGGTGGAGCCGACCCGGGCGTTGTAGTTGGTCTGGGTGTAGTACTGGACGCGGTGCCCGGTCGCGTTCCACACGGAGCGGACGTTCTGGCCGCGCTGGATGAAGGAGCAGTCGTCGGCGGTATTCGCCCGCTGCTTGTCCGACCACTGGCAGCGGGTGCCACCTCCGTTCCAGTCGCTGTAGATACAGAAATATCCGGGGCTGCAGCTGTAGGAAGCCCTGGCGCTCCCGACGGCGGCGTTCTGTGCCGCCGCGACCGCGACGGGTCCGGCGCCGAGCCCCAGGGCCAAGGCGATCGAGGTGACGGTGAGCGCGCTGATGCGGTGCATACGAGAACCCCTTCTCCTGACGGTGATCAGGGCTCCGTGCCCTGGTCAGCAGCAGCGTGGCACGGCTGCGACCTGCGCAGACAGGCGGGAACGGGGGCGCTCGAAGCCCGCTTCGAAGATCGCGGCACTCCTGTGCGCACCGGCGCGAACGCCTGCCCGGAACGATCGGCGGCGGGCGCCCCGCGTCCACCCGGACCGCGCGTCGCAAGGTGATCCCCTCCGGAGGCGGATCATGTTCGAGGGCGTACGCACCGTGATGGTGTTCGCGGAAGACCCCGAAACCTCCGCGCGGTGGTACGGGGAGCTGCTCGGCGTCCCGGCACGGGTCGATGTCGGTGACACGGGCGCGGTCTACGCCTGGGTGGAGACCGGTGGGGTCGAACTCGGCTTCCACCCCGCCGACGACGTGCGCAACCCGAGGGGCGGCAGCCCGGTCGTGTACTGGAACGTGGCCGACGTGACCGAGGTCCGGGAGCGACTGCTGGTGGCCGGTTTCGAGCACCATCGCGGACCTCTGACGATCGAGCCGGGCCGCCGTATCGCACAGCTCCGTGACCCGTTCGGGACGATCATCGGCATCGAGGGCCCGTAGGACCTCCCACCGGGGCGCCCTCGGCGGGGCGTTCACGCAGGTCACGCGGCGGTCGCACGGGGGAGCGGCGATGACCGGCGAGCCGTGCGACGGCGCGGCCGGCTGCGCTTGTGCCGCAGGGATCACACCACGCGCACACCCATCCATCATATGACTAAAGGTCATTTTCCTTTCAGCTGGTGTTGATGCGGGAAATGAGCTGGATGAAGGGCCTGAGCAGGCCGACACAGGCGAGAAGGACGGTTCCGCTCCCGTCCGGCGCATCCGGTCCGACCGCGAGTTCCGCGGGGCACCACGCGCCACAGCACATGAAAGCGCGGATCGCACAGAACGAACCAGGGCCTCACCCGACACCCGGGCCGGTCCGCGGTACCCACTCCGCGGGCCCCTCGGGCGATCCGTGAGCAGCCCCGCCGTGCCCGAAACACGACATACGGAGGTTCCATGCCGGTGGTGAAGCACCCCGAGGCCAGCTGGGTCCAGGTGAACCTGGCCCCGCAGCCGCCGTCATGGCAGCGCCTGTACGCATGGCTCGCGGGCACCGCACACGACCTCCTCGGCGCACGGACCGCGCGTGCCTTCTTCTTCATGCACAAGCCGCCCGGCCTGCGCCTGCGCTTCCAGGCGTACGGAGCCGACGGCACCGTAGCGCTGCGGGCCGAACTCCTGGACCGGGTGGGGAAGTTCGACGGTCTGGCCGGCCCGCCGGTGTGCACGGTGTACGAGCCGGAGTCCTACCTCTTCGGCGGCCCCTGCTCCATGCCGTGGGTGCACGAGGTGTTCACCGCGGACTCCCTGGCCTGGCTCGACCACCACGCCCGGCTGTCCGGGGACACCGCCGGGCTCCCCGCGGCCGACTGGCGGCTCTCCCTCTTCCTGCTCCGCGAGATGTTCGACGGCCTGCGCATCGCCGGCTGGGAACACCGCGGCGTCTGGGACGCGGTGCGCACGGACACCGGACGCGTCCTGCCCGAGGGACTGCACGACACCGGGCTCCGCCGGGCGGCCGAGGGCATCCGCGCCCACTGGGAACAGCCCCGCGCACAGCTGCTCGCCGGCCTGCCCGAGCCGTGGCGCGCGGACCAGGAACGCCATGGCGAGGCGGTGCGCCGGGCCGCCGACCACTGGCGCACCGGTTACTTCGAGTCCGGTGACGCGGTGCGCGGCCCGCGCCGCGCCGCCGCCCACGCCGTGATCTTCCACTGGAACCGGGGACGGTTCTCGCACGCCCGGCAGAGCCTGATCACCGAGGCCCTGCTGGACGACGGGGCGGTGGACTGACATGACCGAACTCCACGCCGCCCCTCGCTCACAGGCCCGCCCCGACGCGGCCGGCGGCCGGCTCCTGGGCACCACCGCCCTGGTACGGGCAGCCGGAATCCCCTGTTCGATGTGGACGGCCGCAGGCGGTTCCGGGCTGTTCGGCCGGGTCGTCGAGCACGCCGACAGCGTCGAGCGGCAGTCCGCGCACGCCCGGCGCCTGGCCGAAGGGCTGAGCCGCGTCGTCCCCGATCCGCGCCTGACGGACACCGATCGCCGTGCCGTGCTGGCGCTGCGGCGGCGACTGCACTCGGGCGCGCCGCCGGACCCGGCGGACTGCGGATTCCTCACGGCGCTGACCGCCGCACCCGAGTGGCTCGTGCAGGAGGCCGGCGAGCTGTGCCGGGCCGCCGGGGCGGCGCTCGCCACCCGGGCGGAGCTGGAGCGGGCACTCGGTGACGAGCGCGAGCGGGTGGGCGCACTGGTCTGGTCGCTGGTGTTCTCCAGCCCGGTCCTGCGCGAGCTCCTGGACACCGCGAACCCCGGACTGGCGGCAGAGGTGAGCGCCCGCCTGGCCGACGGCGAGACATGGAGCGGGAAGCGGCTGCGCAAGCGTTCCGCCTATCTGTGGCGGGCCGTGGGCCGGGCCGCGGCGAAGACCACGCCACGCGGCTGGGTGGGGCAGATCGCCCCGGTCCCGGTCGGCGGCACCGGGGAGGGCCGGCGGCTCCTCACCCCCGGCGCCGAGCTGGCCGCACTGGCCGCCGCCGCCGTGGAGAACGTCCACGTGGTACGCACCCGGGCCGGTGCGCCGGACCTGCGCACCGCCGACCCGGCGACGGCGCTCGCACCCGCCCCGCTGCACCTCACCGACGCCGGCCACGAAGACGCAACGGGCGCAACGCTGCGCTGCTACGCGATCGACCCGGGCGACCGGGGACGGCTGCGACAGGTCGTGCTCCGGCGCACCGCACTGCTGGACCTGCTGCTCACGCTCTTCGCCGAAGGGCCGCGCACCCTCGCGGAACTGGAGCGCGCGCTGCCGGTCGCCGACCCCGTCGTACTGCGCGGCTTCCTCACCCACCTCATGCGGCTCGGCGCGCTCCAGCTCTGCGAGGCCCCCCGGCGCCGCCACACCGCCTGGTCCCCGGCCGCCCTGGTGACCGGCCCCGGATCGCTGCCCGGGTCCACCGGCCCGGGTTCCCGCGAGCCGGACGCCTGGTTCCTCGACTCCCACCGCCGCCTGGACGCACACGTACCCACCGAGGCCGCGGCCCGCTTCCAGCGCGCGCTGCGCACCGCGTACCGCCTGGCCGCGCTGCGCCGGGCCGACGGCGAGGCGGCCCCCGGCACGCTCCCGCCCGTGCCGGGCACCGAGCGGCTGGACGAGCGCCCGCGTCCGGTCGGCGAGCTCCTGGCCGCTCTGCTGTCCCCGGACGGGACGCCCCCTCCCGCACCGCACCGGAGCCGTTACCGGGGATGGCACCGGGCCATCGGCCCGGACTCCGGGTACGCCCGGCTCCTCGCCCGTCTCGCCGCCCGCCGCGACGAGACCGAGGTGGACGTGGACGACGACCTCCTGGACGCCCTCGGGGCACCGCCCGCCGAGGACGTGGTACCGCCGTGGCCGCTGGACTGCCTGCTGCGCCCGCTTCCCGGCCCGGGGCCGCTCGCGGTGCTGGAGACCGCCTCACCCGCCGGAGTCATCGACGCCCGGTTCGCCGAGGCGCTGCGGGCCCTGCACGGCGGCTACGACACCGTCGACGCCTACCGCGACTTCCTGGCCGCCGTCGAGCGGCGAGCCGGTGTGCGGTTCGTCGAGCTGCTGGTGCCGCCGGTCACCGAGCGCGCGGCCAACGCCGTCCGGCGCCCCGCCACCACCCGCTGGTGGACGGGAGATCCCCACGCGCGCGCGTACTTCGGGCCCGGCGGGCCGGAACAGCGCTACCTGCCACTGGACCGCATCACCCTGCGACGGTCGGGCCACCGGATCGTCGCCGAGGCGGACGGCGAGCGGGTGGTGCCCGTCCATCACGCCACCCGGCTCCCGATGCCGCCCTACGACCGGCTGGTGCGGCTGCTGCTGTCCGCCGGGCACCCCTGGGCGGGGAACATCCTGCGTCTGGACGGTCTCGCCGCGGCCTTCCCCGCGTGCGGCGACGTCATCCGTCTGCCGCGGCTGACGGTGGGCACGGACCTCGTCGTCTCCCCGGCCACCTGGCGGGTACCGCGAGCCCGTCTGTGGCGGCCCCGCGACGGGGACCTCGACCGGGTACGGGTGCTCGCCTCGCTCAGGCGCTCCGCCGCCATGCCGCGATTCGCCTTCGTACGGCCCGAGTTCGAGGCCAAGCCGGTGCCGGTCGACCTCGACGCCCTGACGGCGCTCAACGTCATCGACCGGACGTGCGCCGCGCTCCCCGGTGACGAGCTGGTCTTCGAGGAGATGCTGCCCGGTCCGGTGACCGGACCGCAGCGGCCGATGCTGGGCGACGCGCTCCACGGGGGCGCTCCGGTGGCCGCCGCGCTGATGCTGAGGACTCCTTTCGACCTGACAGCCGAGGAGCTGGCGGTGTCCGCGGCCGCCGCACTCACCCATGACGTCCCCGGTCCGCCCGCACCTGGTGCGGCGGTCTCCGGGGCGGCCCACACCCAAGAAGGAACAAACAGGAAATAGGAGGAAACACCATGCCCACCATGGAGCTCACCGACCTCGACAACCTCATCGCCGAGCTGGACGAGAGGATCACCGGCACCGAGCTGCCCCCGATGGCGGACGGTCTCGGCAGCACCGGGGCGTGCTCCGGCCTCTGCACGGTCCTCATCTGCTCCGTCATCGGCGTCTGCTGACGGTGCCTCATCCGGACGTCATGACGTCATGCGTCCACCGTTGAGTTGAACGGAGCCACCCGGACCGCTCCGGGTGGCTCCCCGACGAGGAGACCCGATGCACGCAGACAGCCAGGCTCCGCCGCACCGCGCGGCTCTCGATATCGCCGTCCGACTCCTCGACGACTTCTCCGGAGCGCCGGACGCGGTGCCCGACCCCGGCGTTCCGGTCCTGGCCTGCCTGGTCGCGGAGATGTGCGGCCCGCAGGCGAAGTCCTCCGGCCCGGCGCGGACCCCCGACCCCGCGGCGGTGGCGAGCGCCGGACGCGCGGTGGCGGCATGGGCGCGGACCATCGGCCGCGGGCCCACCCGTCCCGGCCTGTACGACGGCGGCCTGGCCGGAACCCTGATCGGCCTGCGGCTCGGCGCCCGCATCCACCCCCCGCTGCACCGCGCCGCCGACCGGCTGCGCGACCACCTGCTGGACAGGGCACGGGTGCGCCCCTGGCGGACCGCGGACGTCGGTCTGCCCGACTACGACCTCATCTGCGGGCCGTCCGGCATGCTGCTGGCACTCTGTGTCGGGACGCCACAGCCGAGGCGTGGCCAACTCGCGCTCTTCGCCGCCCACTTGGCGGAGCTGTGCGACAGCGGCGACCTGCGCCGTCTGCGGGTCGGCCAGTACTCCGGCCATCGGTACCTGGGCTGGCTGCAGGGCCGGGTGAACACCGGGATGGGCCACGGCGTGGCCGGGCTCGTCGCCGGGCTCACCGCCGCGGTCCGCCGCGTCGGTGAGGAGCCGGAGCTGCTGCACGCCCTGCGCGGCGCCACCCGATGGCTGGTGCGGCAGTCCTTCGACGACGCCCGGTCCATCCGGAGCTGGGACGGCGCCGGCCTCGACGGCCCGCCCGCCGCCGGGGCACGGGCCCGTCAGGCGTGGTGCTACGGCAACCCGGGCGTCTCCTGGGCGCTGTGGGACGCGGCCGACGCCCTGGGCGACCGGTCGACGGCCGACTGGGCGGCGACCGCGTTCACCACCCTCGCGGAACGGTACGACGAGGAGTTCCACCTCTTCGGCGATCCCCTGACGGACCAGCTCGCGCTGTGCCACGGCGCCGGGGGCGTGCTGGCCGTGGCGGACGCGTTCCACCGGCACGCCCACCTGCCGGCCGCCGCGGTGCTCCGCGACCGCCTGGCCGGACACCTGGGCCGACGGCTTCCCGCCACCCTCGTCCCCGGCACCCCGCACACGTCCTTGCTCAACGGAACCGCGGGCGCGCTCAGCGCCCTGCTCACCGCCACCCACGACACCTCGCGCGACTGGCTGCCCTGCCTCGGGCTGCGCTAGATCCCGGTCCGGACGGGCGGGCCGGGTGCGGCACCGCTCACCGCACCCGCAGCGCGAACCACAGCTCCGTCCGTACGTCCATGTCGTCCAGATCCGCGTCCAGCAGGGCCGCGCAGCGGGCGATGCGCTGGCGGACCGTGTTGCGGTGGATGCGCAGTGCCGTGGCCGTGCGGTCCCAGCTGCCGTGCAGGCTCAGCCAGCAGCGCAGCGTCTCGGCCAGCGGCTCGGTGAGCGGGGCGAGCAGGGCGCGGGCGTGCGCCTCGGCGCGGTCGGCGGGGACCAGGGCGGCCAGACCGGCCGCGGCGTCGGTGAGGTGGTGGGCGAGCGGGGTACGGGTGGCGACGGCGCGGCCCAGGGCGCGGGAGGCCTGGCCGTCGGCGAGGTCGAGGGCGGTGATGGGGGCGGGGGCGGACGCGCCGAGGGTCCAGCCCGGTTGCGGGGTGATCCGGCCGGAGCCGGGGATCAGTACCCGTACGGCGTCGCCGCCCCGGCCCGCGTCGACCAGGGCCGAACCGAGGGCGGCGCCCAGCGCGCCGGTCGTCAGCGGGTCGACCGGGCCGTCGCCGCTGCGGCGCGCGTGCACCACCGTCCACCGCTCTGCGCCGCCGAGCAGCGGCACGACGTCCTGCGGGTCCGCGCCCAGCAGCATCCGCACCAGGGCGGCGGACCGGCCGGCGGCGTCGGCGCCCTGGTGCGGGGCGGCCAGCAGGGAGAGCAGGACGACCGCGACCCCGGCGATGGTGTGGTCCCCGGCCTCGCGCCGGTCCGTCGCCAGCGCCAGCACGAGGCCCTGCCCGCCGCCCAGCGCGTACGCGGACAGATGGGCGTCCCGCAGCGTGTCGGTGGCGGAGGTCGGGCCGGGGCGGGCCCCGGCGGCGACCACCCGGGTGAGCCTGGCCAGCGCCGCCGCCACGTCGGGGGCGGGGCGGCGGCCCGAGACGTGCAGCTCCTCGCCGTCGGCGGCCAGCAGCGCCGCCCGGCCCTCCAGCTGAGCCGCCAGCTGGTGCAGCACCGCCGGGACCGGGTCGGGCCGGGCCGCCGCCGTGGCCAGGGCCTGCTGGGCGCGGGTCACCCGGCGCAGCTCCCGGTGCCGGGCCTCCGCCATCAGCCGCCACACCGCGCGGGCGATCGCCGTGAACGGGGTCTCGGGCGGCACCTCCAGCAGCGGCAGGCCGTGCCGGTCGCACGCCTCGATCAGCTCCCGCGGCACCGTGTCGAACACCGGCGTCACCCCGAAACCGAGCGCCGCCGCCCCCGCCTCCACCAGCCGGGCCACGAACGTGTCCGGGTCCTTCAGCTGCACCCCGGCGCTCAGCAGCAGCTCACCGCCGAGCAGATACGGGTACGGGTCGGCCATCTCCGAGGTGTGCACCCACAGCAGATCCGCCTCGGCCGGACCCGCGATCCGGTGCAGCCCGAGCTCCTCGTGGGCGAGCAGTTCGCCGAGCGGGATCGGGGGAGTGGGGGGCGGGGTGGGCCCGCCCGTGGCTTCCGGCATGGATGATCCATCCATCAGAGACTTCGATTATGGATGAAACGTACTCTTCAGCGTCGCTTCTCGGCCACCTACCGTCTTCTTCACGTAAGGCATGTGCACTTGTGACCGAAACGGAGGAAGCCCATGGCCGTCGACTACGCGGTGATCATCATTTATCTGGCCGGCATGCTCGCCATGGGCTGGTGGGGCATGCGCCGCGCCAAGTCCAAGAGCGAGTTCCTGGTGGCGGGCCGCAGGCTCGGCCCCGGGATGTACTCCGGCACGATGGCAGCCATCGTCCTCGGCGGTGCCTCCACCATCGGCGGCGTCGGCCTCGGCTACCAGTACGGACTCTCCGGCGCCTGGATGGTCTTCACCATCGGCCTCGGACTGCTCGCCCTGTCCGTCTTCTTCTCCGCGCGGATCGCCCGGCTGAAGGTCTACACCGTCTCCGAGATGCTCGACCTGCGCTACGGCGGCCGGGCCGGGATCATCTCCGGCGTCGTGATGTGGGCGTACACGCTGATGCTCGCGGTCACCTCGACCATCGCGTACGCCACCATCTTCGACGTCCTGTTCGACCTGAACCGGACCGTCGCGATCGTCCTCGGCGGCGCCATCGTCGTCGCGTACTCCACGCTCGGCGGCATGTGGTCGATCACCCTCACCGACATGGTGCAGTTCGTCGTCAAGACCATCGGTGTGCTGCTGCTCCTGCTGCCCATCGCGGTGATCAAGGCCGGCGGCTTCAGCGAGATGAAGGCGAAGCTGCCCACCGAGTACTTCGACCCGCTCGGCATCGGCGGCGAGACGATCTTCACCTATGTGCTGATCTACACCTTCGGCATGCTGATCGGCCAGGACATCTGGCAGCGGGTGTTCACCGCCCGCAGCGACAAGGTCGCCCGCATCGGCGGCACCGTCGCCGGTACCTACTGCCTCGTCTACGCCATCGCCGGCGCCGTCATCGGCACCGCCGCGAAGGTCATGTACCCGACGCTGCCCAGCGCCGACTCCGCGTTCGCGACCATCGTCAAGGACGAGCTGCCCATCGGTGTGCGCGGGCTGGTGCTGGCCGCCGCGCTGGCCGCCGTGATGTCCACCTCCTCCGGTGCGCTGATCGCCTGTGCCACCGTCGCCAACAACGACATCTGGTCCCGGCTGCGGGGCGCGGTGTCCCGGGGCGGCGGGGGTGAGGAACACGACGAGGTGAAGGGCAACCGCGTCTTCATCCTCATCATGGGCGTCGCCGTCATCCTGATCGCCATAGCGCTCAACAACGTCGTCGAGGCCCTGACCGTCGCGTACAACCTGCTCGTCGGCGGCCTGCTGGTGCCGATCCTCGGCGGTCTGCTGTGGCGCCGGGGCACCGCGGCGGGCGCGCTGGCCGCGGTGTCGGTCGGCGGCCTCGCGGTGATCGGCCTGATGGCGGGATACGGAATCCTCGCCAACGAACCGGTCTACTACGGCCTGCTGGCCTCGCTCGCGGCGTATGTGATCGTCTCCCTGGCGACGAAGCCGACCGACGCGGCCGTCCTCGCGGCCTGGCGCGAACGGCTCGCGGGCAGGGGCGCGACCGCCGAGGAGCCGGTGGGCGAGACGGTCACCACCGCGTAGGGCCTGCCCGGCTCCCCCCACCACACCGAACAACGTATGAAACCCGAAGGAAAGGCACTTCACATGAGCAGCAACGAAACGCCGCGCGGTCCCGTCGACTCCTCCCGCGTCCCGCGGTACGCCGGACCCGCGACCTTCGCCCGTCTGCCCCGGCTCGACGAGGTCGGCACCGCCGATGTCGCCGTCGTCGGCGTGCCCTTCGACACCGGTGTCTCCTACCGCCCCGGCGCCCGCTTCGGCGGCAACGCGATCCGCGAGGCCTCGCGCCTGCTGCGCCCGTACAACCCGGCGCAGGACGCCTCGCCGTTCGCACTCGCCCAGGTCGCCGACGCCGGTGACATCGCCGCGAACCCGTTCAACATCAACGAGGCCGTCGAGACGATCGAGGCCGCCGCCGACGACCTCCTCGCCACCGGCGCCCGCCTGATGACGCTCGGCGGCGACCACACCATCGCGCTGCCGCTGCTGCGCTCCGTCGCCAAGAAGCACGGCCCGGTCGCCCTGCTCCACTTCGACGCGCACCTCGACACCTGGGACACCTACTTCGGCGCCGAGTACACCCACGGCACCCCGTTCCGCCGCGCCGTCGAGGAGGGCATCCTCGACACCTCCGCGCTCTCCCACGTCGGCACCCGCGGCCCGCTCT
This sequence comes from Streptomyces sp. NPDC002403, assembly GCF_053593015.1. Taxonomy (NCBI): domain Bacteria; kingdom Bacillati; phylum Actinomycetota; class Actinomycetes; order Kitasatosporales; family Streptomycetaceae; genus Streptomyces; species Streptomyces sp. NPDC002403. The sequence continues at coordinate 68,123 of NZ_JBSFBQ010000043.1, forward strand.
ACGGCAAGCAGGACCTGGACGACGACGCGAAGATGGGCTTCGGCATCGTCACCTCCGCCGACGTCATGCGGCGCGGCGTCGACGAGGTCGCCGACCAGCTGCGCCAGCGCATCGGCGACCGGCCGCTCTACATCTCCATCGACATCGACGTCCTGGACCCGGCCCACGCCCCCGGCACCGGCACCCCCGAGGCCGGCGGCCTGACCTCCCGCGAGCTCCTCGAAATCGTCCGCGGGCTGTCCTCCTGCAACCTGGTCTCCGCCGACCTGGTCGAGGTCGCCCCCGCGTACGACCACGCCGAGATCACCTCCGTCGCCGCCTCCCACACGGCGTACGAGCTGACGACGGTCATGTCCCGCCAGATCGCAGAGGCCCGTACGAAGTGAGCCACGACCACCACGACGAGCGGCCGCGGCTCACCCCCGAGCAGATCGCGGCCGCTCTGAACCCCCCGGCCGGGCGCAACGGCGGCGACCTCGTCGTCGAGACCCTCCAGGGCCTCGGCGCGACCACCGTCTTCGGCCTGCCCGGCCAGCACGCGCTCGGCATGTTCGACGCGCTGCGCCGCTCCTCGCTGGCCTACATCGGCCTGCGCGTCGAGAACAACGCGGGCTTCGCCGCCGACGCGTACGGCCGTGTCACCGGCGAGGTCGCCCCGCTGCTGCTCTCCACCGGACCGGGCGCCCTCACCTCCCTGGCCGCACTCCAGGAGGCGGCGGCGGCCTCCGCGCCCGTGCTGGCGATCTCCAGCCAGATCCCGACCGCGGGCCTGGGCGGCGGACGCCACGGCTATCTGCACGAACTGCGGGACCAGAAGGCGTCGTTCCGCGACGTCGTGAAGTCGGTCCACACCGTCCGTACCGCCTCCCAGATCCCGTCGGCGATCGCCGCCGCCTGGGAGTCGGCGCTGACCGCCCCGCACGGCCCGGTCTGGATCGAGATCCCGCAGGACGTGCTCCTGGCGGAGACCACCCTGCCGGTCGTCACGGCGATGGACGCCACCCCGCGCGAACTGCACGCCCGTCCCGAACTGACCGCCGTGGCGGCCGACCTGCTGTCGAAGGCCGAGCGCCCGGCGGTCATCGCGGGCGGCGGAGTCGTACGGTCCGACGCGTCCGGCAAGCTGCTGGCGCTCGCGGAGAAGCTGAACGCACCCGTCGTCACCACCTTCGGCGGCAAGGGCGCCTTCCCGTGGGAGCACCCGCTCTCGCTCCAGTCCTGGCTGGAGGACCGCTACACGACGGACTTCCTGGAGTCCGCCGACGTCCTGCTGGTGGTCGGCTCCGGTCTCGGTGAACTCTCCTCGAACTACCACACGTTCGCCCCGCGCGGCCGGGTGATCCAGATCGAGGCCGACGCCGGGAAGCTGGAGTCCAACCACCCCGCGCTCGGCATCCACGCCGACGCCCGCGAGGCGCTGTCCGACCTCCTCGAAGCGGTCGGCCACCGCGAGGACCCGTCGGCGCCGGAGCGGGTCCGTACCGTCCTCGAAGCGGTAAGGGGCAGGATTGCCGCCCAGGAACTCACCCTGGAGCAGCGGCTCATCGCCTCGGTCCGCGAGGCGCTGCCCGACACGTCCCCCAGCTTCTGGGACATGACGATCCTCGCCTACTGGGCCTGGTCCGCCTTCGACGCCCGCCACCCGAACACGATGCACTCGGCCCAGGGCGCGGGCGGCCTCGGCTACGGCTTCCCGGCCGCCCTCGGCGCCGCGGCGGCCGACCGTACGCGGCCGGTCCTCGCGGTCTCCGGCGACGGCGGCGCGATGTACTCGATCGCGGAGCTGGCCACGGCCCGCCAGTACGACCTCCCGGTCACCTGGCTGATCGTCGACGACGGCGGCTACGGCATCCTGCGCGAATACATGACGGGCGCCTTCGGCGAGGCCACGGCGACGGAGCTCTCCCGCCCCGACTTCGTCGCCCTCGCCGAGTCCTTCGGCGTCCCGGCCCTCCGCACCACCCCCGAGACGCTCACCGCCGACCTGGCGAAGTCCTTCGCCCGGCCGGGTCCTTCGGTGGTCGTGCTCCCGGCCCTGCTGAGGATGTTCGAGCCCACGCACCTGTAGGAGGCGGCCCGCCCGCGTACGGGGCGGGGCCGCGGACGGCACCGGCGGCCTCATCTGGCTCTGCCCGAAGGACCGTTGGGCCTCGCTCACCGACGCGATCAGGGCG
>NZ_JBSFBQ010000044.1:0-69223 GCF_053593015.1 Streptomyces sp. NPDC002403
TCGGCCAGCAGCCAGCGGACCGGAAGCTCGGTGCCTGCTGTGGCCTTGCGGATCTCACGTCCGGCGGGCCGGATCCGCAGGGCCACGAAGCGCGAGTACATGCGCTTGTACCCGCTGCGGCCGCTGCCCGGCCGCGATCCCTCCCTCCACTGCACCGGCCGCGCGGAGTTCTTACCGGCCGCGATGACCAGGCTCCTCACCCGCTGGGCCGGCTCGGGGTAGGCAGGAACCGGCCGTGGGCCGCGGCCGGAGTAGGCCGGGGTGCAGGGCTGTGCGTTTTCGGGTTGCGCGGTGGTCGTGGTCGAGATGCCCACCACGTACTCGAGGCTGCGTTCTTCCAGGCCGAGCCGGAAGGCTGCGGTGTCCCCGTAGCCGCCGTCGGCGATGACCTGAGGCACCTCGATGCCCCAGGACCGTGTCTCGTCGATCATGTCGAGGGCCAGCTGCCACTTCTCGACATGGCCCACCTGGGCAGGGATGGCGCACTTGTCACGGCGGGCGACCCTGGCAGGATCGGCCTTCGGTGAGACGGGATCCCAGCTCCCGGGCAGGAACAGACGCCAGTTCACGGCCGCGGAGGCGCCGTTGGAAGCCAGGTGCAAAGAAACCCCGGCCTGGCAGTTGGTGACCTTGCCCGCGGTGCCGGTGTACTGCCGGGTCACGCACGCCGACGCATCTCCGTCCTTGAGAAATCCGGTGTCATCGATGATCAACGCGGTGGGCTTGATGACCGGCTGCATGCGCCAGGCCAGCCGGGCCCGCACATGCGCCGCATCCCAGGGGCTGGAAGTGACGAAGTGGGCCAGGGCCTGCCGGTTCCCGTCCTCACCCAGGCGGCCGGCCATCGGCTCCACCGACTTACGCCCGCCGTCCAGCAGCAGGCCCCGCAGATAGACCCCGCCCCACCGCCGCTGATCCGCCCGCGCGAACGGCTCGAACATCTCCGCCGCGAAGTCCTCCAGATCACACCGGACCGCAGCCAACTCCTCACCCAGCACACCCGATCAACGACACGACCGATCAAGAAGACACGCCATCACGGACCGCACATGACCAAGCCCTACTGTCTGATAATTGATCTTGTGGTGGGTCGTGGTGAGCTGACGGATGCGGCGTGGGAGCGGATAGCGCCGCTGCTGCCTGGTATTGACGGGCGTGGACGGCCGTGGCGGGATCACCGGCAGGTCATCAACGGGGTTTTGTGGCGGTTGCGGACCGGTGCTCCGTGGCGTGACCTGCCGGAGCGTTATGGGCCGTGGCAGACGGTCTATGAGCGGTTCGCTCGCTGGGAGGCGGACGGAACCTGGGCCCGCCTGCTTGAACAGGCCCAGGTCCGGGACGACTCCGTCGGAGCCGTGGAGTGGACCGTGTCGGTCGACTCCACGGTCAACCGGGCTCACCAGCACTCTGTCGGTGCCCGCAAAAAGGGGCGGCGGCGGGGGACGAACTGGAAGATCCGGCACGTCCGTCGGCTGGCCAGGCGCTGGGCCGGTCCCGCGGCAGGCTGACTACCAAGGTCCATCTCGCCTGCGACGGCCGGGGTCTGCCCTTGGCCGTCGTCGTCACGCCGGGCAACGTCAACGATTCCACCGTCTTCGGCACGGTCATGGACGAGTTGAGGGTGCCCCGGGCCGGTGCCGGGCGGCCCCGTCGCAGGCCCGACGCGGTCCTCGCGGACAAGGCGTACTCGTCCCGGGCGATCCGCCAGATCCTGCGCGGGCGGGGCATCCGGACGGTGATCCCGGAACGGGCCCCACCCAAGATCATTTGCCAGACAGGTCCTAGCAGTCGCAAGCGCCGAGTCACCATCTGCTGCCTGACGGGCACTCTGAACAGCTGACCACAGATCGTGTGACGGCGGCGTCGAGTTCTGCGCAGGCCGCCCGGCGGAGTCAGGCGTCGCAGGTGTCGAGCATCTCGGACAGAGGCGCCCCATCCTCGGCAGCGGCGGCAGAACCGCCTTCAGCCTCTCCCACTGTGCATTCGTTGGAGCGCCACGAGACACCCGAAGACTGTTTGACGTCCCTGCTCGATGCATGAGTCCGGGTAGCAGCCTTGCGCCGCAGCAGTCAGCAGATCTTGCCCGTTCCAGCCGCCGTGGCCCGCAGTAGATCCCGGAGCAGCACGAAGTCGATCTTCTCCGGCTTGCGGAAGCGCAGGCAGCCCTTGCCCATGTCCAGGCCCGCCAGCCGCTCAGTGAATGTCTCCCGGACATCGCTGCGCAGCAGATAGAAGGAGATGTACTGCTTCTGGCTCGCGAAGGCGATCTCCCCGATGCCGTCCCGCTCATAGGCGGGCATCCCGTACGCCATCACCTCAGTGAATCCCGGCAGCTCGGCACGGCACAGCTCACGCAACCGAGTCATCGCCTCTTTGCGTTCCTCGGGCACCTCGGCGAGATAGCCGTCGACATCCTCTGCCTGGCTTTGCACCATGATCCGAGTGTAAGCGACACGAGACATTGATCCACCGAGTCCTTGGCCGGAACAGGTATCCGCCGTCCAGACACCGAAAGGGCTGTATGACCTCATCGTCATCGGCGTGCTCTCCGCACTCGCCGGCCTTGAAGGAGCGCTGGGCGGTCATCCGGTGTTGGTGTGGTCGAGAAAGTCGGCGCCGGCGGGGATCCTGCGGCGGCGGGCGAGTTTCTCGCGCAGGCATTCCAGGGTGTGGGTGCCGCGGGCGGAGGTGACGCCTCCCATCCGGTCGACGGCGTCGTGGGCGGTGGCCACGGCGGCGTCAATGTCGTCGGGATCGAGGTGGGCTTCGGCGGGCCGGGCGAGGTAGATGGCGTGGCTGCGGAGGAAGGCGTCGCCGTTGTATGCCTCCTGGTTGGTGTCGGCGGTGGAGGCTTCCGGGAAGTGGGCGAGGGCCCGTTTGGGGTTGCCCGGGTTGAGGGCGGAGCTGCCGATGAGCTGGTGGTCTCGCCGAGGTTGTACCAGTGGGCGCTGGGAAGGTCGCCCTCGATGGGTCCGGCGTGCTCGTAGGCGTCCAGGGCGGCGTCGTCGGCGCGGGCGTGGGCCCGGCAGGCTCCGGCGTGGGGCATCGAGGTCATGCGGGGCGAGCCGGCTCTCGGTGCTTTTGACAGGGCGGCCTCGATGAAGTCGACGGCGCCGCGAGGGTTGCCGGTGGAGTAGTGCTGGACGGCCCAGAAGGCGAAGGGGTTCGCTCCGACCACGGGGGCGTCGGGACTGGCGGCAGCCCGCAGGGCGGTGGCGTATTGGTGTTCGGCGGCGACGCTATCCCTGCTGTCGTAGGCCGTCCAGCCGCGGAGCGGAAGACTTCGGCCGCTGCGGCGAACAGGCGGAGTTCGGTGCGTTCGTCGAAGGAGGCGTTCTTGAGGGTGACGATGATCAGGCGGAGATCGGCGCGGGCGGCGTCGTAGACATCGCCCCGCCGCCGATCGTCGCGCTCGGAGCGGCCTGGGGTTGGCGCCCTCCCCCCGCCTTGCGTGCCACCGGGACCGGCCGACTCCTGCCCGATCTGGCCAGCATCGGGCCGTCCCTGCCCAACCACAAATGCGCGTGATGCCGCGACGAGCGCCCGGCGCCGAACTGGAGCACTGAGAACGCGGGCCCTGCTCCTCAGCCCCGACCTCGGTCCGGCCCGGCGCGCACCCCCATCACCCCGTCACTGCCCCCTGGACTTCTGAGAGCTGCCCCGATGCCTGTACCGCCCAGCAGCGTCCGTCTGCAATGGACCGATGTCCCCACGGCGCTGCGCGCCCGCCGCGAAGAGTCCCTCGGCGCCCCTGTCACCGACGCCGTCACCCCCGGCGGCGGTTTCGGCCACCGACTGGCCACCGCCCTGCGTCTGGCCAACGGGCGACGGGGCTTCGTCTACGCCGCGGCGGTCAGCACCACGCCGTCCACCACGGCGGCCCTGCACGGCCGGGACGAATTCCTCCGCGATCCGCCGGCAGACCTCTCCCCCGCCGCCCGTGACCGCCTGCCGCAGCTCGCCCAACGGGAAGCCGCCTGGCCCGGCCGTCTTATGGTTGTGCCAGATCGCGGCGGCCATCGCGAGGACTCGCTTGGCGATCCGGACGGCGACGCCCTCGAAGGTGTGTCCGCCGTGCAGTTCGAGGTCCAACTGCCCCTTCAACATGTCGTTGACCGAATCGATCAGCTGCCGCACCGACTTCAGCGGGGCAGCGCCCATCTCGGTCCCCAGGTCCGACGGATGCGCTGCTGCCGGGCCGGCGCCGTTCAGGCTGGCGTACCTGCCAGCCCGCGCGGTGGCCACGACCAGGTGCCCCAGTGACTCGACACGAACGCGCACCAGCCGGTCGTCCACCCAGACGGGCCGGACGATGAGGGGCGGGGCAGCTCGCCGTTCCCGCTCCGCGGTCGCCTTCACGATGATATCGGCCACCGCCTCCGGGGTGACCAAGTGGACGACCTCCTCCTCCTCGTCCACACCTACCCACTTCGCCATGGCGCCGACGTGGTGGGCAACGACCCCGTGCACGGCGGCGGTCTCCACCTCGGCTCCGCGGGTCAGCAGCACTGCGCTCGCCTGCAGGACCAGCGTCCTCGCATCCACGGGCCCTGGCGCAGGCGGTCGTGCTCCCCCGCGGCGAACAGACGCCGCGCGGCCGCCAGGTCTCCCATCACCCAGCCGCCGCCGGCCCCCATCGGCGCGTCCGCCAGAAGGGGGCCGGGGCCGACCAGCCGTACGACCACGCGCTCGCCTTCGCTGCTGCGATGGCCCCCGTGTGAGTGCCTGAGCAGGCGTGACATTCAGGCGGCTTCCACATTTCGGCCGACCCTTGCGGATGGTGTTCGCGCTCTGGTGCCGTAGGGCGGTCCGCGGCTTCCGGGGCCGCTTCGGGATCGACTCGGTGAAAAGGGGTTGTGCAGGACAGCTCCGTCGCCGTGATCATGGCGGCACTCGTGCGTCGATGCCCGGAGGCGTAGGCCGCCCCGGGCCCCTTGCCGCTCAGATGGCCAGAATGCCGCCGTCCACCGCCACATGGCTGCCGGTGGCGAATGAGGAGCGGTCACTCAGCAGCCACAGGGCCGCTTCCGCCACCTCTTGCGGCTCGGCCATCCGCTTTTGGATCTGGCGTGCGACGAATGCCTCCTCCAAAGCCGGATTGGCCGTCACCGCCGCGTTGATCATTTCCGTCCGGGTGGTGCCCACGATCAGGGAGTTGACGCGGATGCCGTACGCCCCGTACTCGGCGGCCGTGGCCTTCGTCAGACCCAGGACGGCATGCTTCGCCGCAACGTAGGGGGATGGTGCGCCGGTGGCGATGAGGCCCGCCGAACTGGCGGTGTTGACGATCGTCCCGTGGCCGGCGTCCAGCATGACGGGGATCTGACGGCGCAGGCAGTTCCATGTCCCGCGTACGTTGACATCCATGATGCGGTCGAAATCCTCTTCCGGCAGCTCGTGCGATCGGCCGAAGGTGGAGCCGGCGTAGCCGGCATTGTTGAAGGCGCCGTCGAGGCCGCCGAAGCGTTCGATGGCCGTCGTGACGGCGCGCTCGACATCGTCGGCCCGCGTCACGTCGCCGACGCTGCAGGCTGCTCGCCCGCCGGATGTCTCGATCTCGCGAGTGAGGTCCTTGAGCCGGTCTTCACGGCGGGCCATAAGGACGACGGCCGCGCCTTCGGAGGCGAAGAGCCGCGCTGCGGCCTCGCCTATGCCGCTCGACGCTCCGGTGATCATCACGGTCCTGTCGGTCAGCAGACCGGTGTTGTGCGCTGGGGGTGTCCGATCGTTCATGACGCGAGTAAACCGGAAGTGGCGGGCCGTCACACGACTTTCACCAGACTGACGTTCGGTTCAGTGATGTGGTGCGGGCTCGATGGCACATTGTGCCCTCAGGGTTGATGGAGGGATGAGCACCATGCGTCTCGTTCACTCGCTCTGCGGGAGGCCGCAGGGGCCCATGTTCCGAGGGGCGTCCCATCGCGGTCCGTCCCACGCCCTTGTTCGTTCTGGCGGACCGTCCGGCTCCCGATTGGATCTGCGGCAGTCATCCTGTTTCTCTCGCGAGGAGGCCACGGGGCGCGTGGAGCAGCGGAGGCGAGGAGTACTCGGATCGCGTCGGCCCCTGCGGACAGCTTCTGCCGCAGCAGCCAGTTCTCCGTCGTCGACTGGTGGAGGGCGCCGACCAGCGTCTCGACATCGACCTTGCGCCGGGCCATCTCGTCGGCGTCCGCGGCCCGTAGTTCCTTGAGTCGCCGGTGATCCCCTCAAACTGATGCGGCCCTTCGGAACCACCGCGCAGACCACCAGGCGCTACGTCGCCGCGGCGTATCCAGAGCGGCCGGCCCGGCTGCCCGCTGATCGTCCGATCAGTCCCAGTCGGACGGTGGCTGCTTGATCCCGCCCCCTGTGTGCGGCAGCTGCACGTAGTCCTCGGCGCCGGAGGGAAGGGCGGAAACGCAAGCTGCTGAGCAGGCGTTGACCAGGAGAGGCAGGACATCGGTGGCTACCCGCAGGGAGATCCACACCTGATGGAGCCCGCCCTGCTTGATCGGCCGATCGCAGACGCTGCATCCACGGATGGCCGTGGTACCCCAGCGCCGGGCATCAAGCCCTGTCGGGTCGAGATCAGCAACGAAGACTCGCGGCGGCTGCAGTCGAGGGAAAGGAGGACGGAGCTCGTAGTTCCCGAACAGTGCGCGGGTGCTTACCGTGCTCCGGGCCAGCTTTGAGCATCTGGTGATCTCGTAGGGGAACCAGTGCAGCCGGTACGAGGTGTAGGGGGTGAACTCCTCCAGGCTGGTCATTGCGCCGATCTCGGGCGGTATTCGGACCAGGTTGCTGCCGTAGAGCACGAAGTGCTTGACCGCCGTCAGTCTGGCGATGCTCGTCGGCAGGGTGATGACCTGCCTGTGCTCCTCGGCGCTGAGTTCGACCAGAGGTCGGAACTCCTCCCGGCCGTCTTCCGCGGCCTCCTCAATCAACTCCAGCAGATGCCGCCAACCGGCGGTCGAGGTGTCCTGGCGTTCGGCATGAAAACCGACACGGGCTCGCGGATGCGGTCTGGCCTGGTCGAAGCACACGCACTCATCCCGGCAGGAAGCGCGTCCTGCAGATGCCGGGTCCGATGTGTCGCCCCACCGGTTCACAAAGAGTCTCGGTTCTCTCTCATCCACCATGTGGCCAAAGATACGGATCTTCATACCGTGCACGGAATCGATTCGTCCCTGAGCTCGACGGGAGCCAAGCGCCATCGTGGGCCCGGAATGACCTGGGATGACCGCCAGGTTGTCCCAGACATCACCAATTTCCTCAGTACCCCTCAGACCGGATTCGGCTGCCCCGTTCGAGCCGACTCGATTCAACGAAATCGATAAGGATTCGCATTTTCTGGCGGTGTGTCGGCAAAGGGCCGGTTGGACCGGACATCCGAACGACTGACAGGCCGCCAGGAGGCCGTACAGTCGATTTCTCCTGTCCTGAAGAGGCATTGAGTGGTCCGTATGGGTGAGGAGGGTGTGACCGGCACTCCCCGCGGGACTCTTCGAGCGCTCGTCAAGACCTGTGGTCGGGAGCCGCACCTACCCAGCGGTGGTAGGTGTCCACGTCGACGTTGTTGCCGCACACGATGGTGACGACATGCCGGCCGGCGAAGCGGTCTCGGTCTTCGAGGACCGCCGCGATGCCGAGCGCGGCCGAAGGCTCGACGACGAGGCCGGCATGGGCGAGGAACATCCGCATCCCGGCGATGATCGACGCGTCCTGGACCAGGACGGCGTCATCGGCGACCAAGAGGCGGTCGTCCCAGGACCGCCGGGATGGGGCACCGGCCGGCGGCGCCGTCAGCGAAGGTCCCGGTCGGGTCGGTGGTGACAACTCGCCGCCCGTGCCACGAGTGCGTCATCGCCGGCGCCCCCAGCGGCCGGACGCAGATCACCTCGACTTCGGGCGCCAATGCCTTCACCACATGCCCCACGCCGGTGGCCAGTGCCCCGCCGCCGAGAGCGATCAGGACAGTGCCGAACGACGGCGCGGTGTCCGCCGGCCCGCTCGCGAGCCATCTCGTGGTCGCCGCCCACCAGCTCCAGCCCGGCACCCAACGCCCGGATACGATCAAGCTTGGCCCGAATCGCAGAGCGGGATGCCACGAAAGTGATGTCGAACCCACGACCGCGACCGGACCGCACAAGAGCCTGACCGAGGTTGCCCGCGCTCGCGCACACCACGGCTCGCGAGCCACCGTCGGACACTTGGCCCGCGACCACCTCGGTGCCGTGGGCCATCAAGCTGCGCACCGCGTTCGCCGTTTCGAGCTTGGCGCTCACCGCGCACCCGAGGCCGGGCTCCAGCGCCTCGCAGCGGTACAGCGGAGCTCGTTCCGGAGCCCACCGAGGGCTCCCCGGTCCGCGCCTGCGGGACAGAGCATCACCCGCTCCCTCTCAACTCTGCTCTTCCGGGCGGAAGTTGAGAACGAATCGGGCGCGTTCGCCGTTGATGCGGCGCCGCACGAACAGCACGGGCTCTCCGTCCGGGGTACAGCTCACGCCTTCGCGGACGAGGAGCGGAGTGCCCGCCGGGACACCGAGGAGGTCGGCGTCGCCGATGTCGGCTCCGATGGCGCTGAAGGCCCGCCAGTCGTATTCCAGGACGATGCCGGCGCTCCGGGCCAGGACTCGGACGACATTGCACACTCGTCCGGGTGCGGACAACTCCTCGGGCAGGAGAGAGGACTTCAGCCAGTAGCTGCTGACGCCCCACGGCTCGGGGCCGATGACGATGAGACTCTCCAGGCGTGAGAGTTCGGCGGGGTCGCACCGCAGGTGGCTCGCGGCCTCGGTGTCGGCCGGGGTGCGGGGCGTGGGGATGACGGCGGTGATCCGCTCGCCGCTGTCCGCTGCGTCACCTGCGTCGGCCGCTCCGCCGGGAATGGCGGTGGTGAGGCTGCCCAGGTCGAAGCGCTGGCTCCGCGGGTCGACCGCGATCGAGACGCGCGCGATGGGGGCGCGGACGAACGTTCCCACTCCCCTGCGGATCTCGACGGAAGCGGCGCGTTCCAGTTCGGCGATGGCTTGGCGGATGGTCAGCCGGTTGACGTCGAACTCCTCGCACAGTTCCGGCTCGCTGCGCAGCCGGGAGCCGACCGGGAGGTCGCCGGAGTCGATCCGGTCCTGGATCCTCCGGGCGAGCTGCAGGTAGATCGGGGCGGTTCTTCTGCGGTTCGACACCCCTGGATCCTACGAGCCGAGACGGCGGGCGACCCGCGCGATCACGTACAGGACGCCCCACGAACCGCTCGTTCATCCAAGGTTCAGCAGAGCGACCACCGAGCTCGACACGAAACCCCACTCCGAACATATAGACATCTAGATGTCTTGCCCGTCTCTGTGCAGTCACCGACTCAGGAAGGCTCCCATGCCACTGCTGAACTTCCGCGACCCGGCCTCCGTCGCCGACCCCCGCGGCGTCCGTATCCGCCCGGGAATCCTGTTCCGCTCGGCCCAGCCCGATCCCCTCGCGGACGCCAGTACCGTCGGGGAGCTGCACACCCACGGAATCCGCGTCGTGGTGGACCTGCGCAGCCCCGACGAGCGCGGCGACGACGACTGGGCCGCCGCCGAGGAGAGGGGCATCACCGTCGTCCGGGCGCCCGTCGTTCCGGACGACACGGACGCCGTCGCCGGCCCAGGCATCGCTTCCCTGCGGACCTCCGCCGATCTGGGCCGGTTCTACGCCGACCTCGCCGAGTCCGCCCCCACGGCCCTGGCCGACGCGGTCCGGGCCGCCGCCGGACCGGGCGCGGCACTCGTGCACTGCGCCGCGGGGAAGGACCGCACCGGCCTCCTGGTGGCGCTGCTGCTGGAACTCGCGGGAGTGCCCGACGACAACATCGCCGACGACTACGTCCGTACGGCCACGGCGCTCCCGGAGATCCTCTCCGCTCTCGCCACCCGGCACCGCATCGCCCTGAACAACGGCGCGGGCGACGACGAGCGGTACGGGGCGGCGGGAGGGCCGGTCGTTCCCGCGCCGCTGCTCCAGGCCCCGCGCGAAGCGATCGAAGTCTTCCTGGAGACCATCCGGGCCCGTCACGGCAGCGCCGAGGCCTTCCTGCTGGGCTGCGGAGTCGAGGCGGCCGCCATCGACGGGTTCCGCGCCAAGGCTGCCGCCGGGGCCGCCCTGCCCGCGACCGCCCCTGCGGCGCCCCGGCCCGCCCTCTCCGTCTCCCTGCCGCCCTCCCGCCCGGCAGGAGAACCCCTCGCATGACCGACATGCTGCGCAAGACCCCCGCCCCCGAACCACCGCCCTCCGACCGCGTTTCCGAGCACGAGGTACCGGCTCCGCGCCGGGTCGTCGCCGGACTGGTCTTCACCGAGCTCCTGATCGGGATCGGCTTCGCCATGCCGCTCGTCGCCTCGCTCAGCCTGAAGGTCAACGAGATCGCACCGGATGCCAAGGAGAGCGTGCTGAGCGCCGTCATGGCGGCCGGGGCCGTCACCGCGTTCCTCCTCAACCCGGTCTTCGGCCATCTGTCGGACCGCACCACAGGGCGCTTCGGCAGGCGCCGGCCGTGGATTCTCGGCGGTCTCGCCGCCGGGCTGCCGGCCGCCGTGGTGATGGCCACGGCATCCTCGCCCGCCCAGCTGATGCTGGGCTGGATCCTCACCCAGGCCGCGTACAACGCGGCGCTCGCCGCCCTCGCGGCCGTGATCGCCGACCGGGTGCCGGCCGCGCAACAGGCCACCGTGTCCGGCCTGTTCGGAGCCGCCCAGTTCGCCTCCGTCTTCCCCGCCTTCTTCCTCGTCGGCCTCATACCCGACAACACCGCGGCCCTGCTGCTGATCCCCGGCATCTCCGGTGCCGCGGGCGCCGCCGTGTCGTGGACCCTGCTGCGCGGCGAGAAGGCCGTCCCCGCCGGGGGTCGGACCCCGGTGAGCCTGCGCTCGGTCTTCACCAGCCTGCTGTTCGACCCGCGCACCTCCCCCGCCTTCACCGCGGTCTGGCTGCAGCGCTTCCTGCTCCAGGGTGCCAACGCCCTGATCGGCACGTTCGGCCTCTACTACCTGATGTCCCGCCTGGAGATGTCGACGGCCGAGGCCGCCGCCCTCGTCTCGACCACCGGCATGCTCTCCGTCGTCGGCAACGTCGTCGCCGCAGCGGTCTTCGGCAAGCTGGCCTCCCGCACCGGCGCCTACCGCGCATTCGTCATCGGCTCCGGCCTGCTGATGGCGGCTGCCATGATCATCAAGATGCTGTCCGCGTCCGTGTGGCCGATCTACCTGTCCACCGCCATCGCCGCCATCGGTCTCGGCGCTTTCTACGCCGTCGACATGGCCCTGGTCCTGCGCACCATGCCCACCAGCACCGACGCCGCTCGTTGGCTCGGCGTGTTCAACATCGCCAAATCCCTGCCGCAGTCCATCGCCCCCCTGCTCGCCCCGCTCCTCCTGGGCCTCGGCACGGACCCGGTCGGACCGGCGGCCGACGGCAAGAACTACTTCGCCCTCTATCTCGGCGGAACCCTCGCCGCGCTCGCCGCCGTCGCGCTCACCCCACTGATCCGGCACCCCCGGCTCACCCGCGACTGACACCCACCACCCACCACCCCCGCGCCCGCCGACGAAAGGCACGAATGTGACCTCCCGCCTCCTCCACTCCGACGGCACACCGTTTCGCGACCTCAACCACAACGGCACCATGGAGCCCTACGAGGACCCCCGCGTGCCCGTCGACGACCGCGTCGAGGATCTCCTGGGCCGGATGACCCTGGAAGAGAAGGCCGGTCAGATGTGCCACGGCCGGATGGCCGCCGGCGACAACACCTTCATGCCGTCGGGCGCCGCCCTCATAGCCGAGCGGCACATCACCCACTTCGCGATGATCCAGGTCCCCTCCGCCGGCACCATGGCCGCGTGGAACAACCACGTGCAGGACCTCGCCGCCGCCACCCGCCTCGGCATCCCTGTGACCCTCTCCTCCGACCCCCGGCACGGATTCACCGCCAACCCCATGACGGCCCACACCGACGGCGGTTTCAGCTCGGGCCCCGAACCGATCGGCCTGGCCGCGACCGACGATCCGGCACTCGTCGAGGAGTTCGCCGCGGCTGCCGCCCGGGAACTGCGCTCCGTCGGAATCCGCTTGGCCATCCATCCGATGGCCGATCTGGCCACCGAACCACGCTGGGCCCGCATCAGCGGCACCTTCGGCGAGGACGCCGACCGCGCCGCGCGAATGCTCGGCGCCTATATCCGCGGCATGCAGGGCGACACCCTGGGCCCGGACAGTGTGGCCTGCATGACCAAACACTTCCCCGGGCACGGCCCGCAGGCGGGCGGGGAGGACTCCCACTTCGCCTACGGCAAGTACCAAGCATTCCCCGGCGACAACCTCGAATACCACCTCAAGCCCTGGGAAGCGGCGTTCGCCGCCGGCACCGCCCAGGTCATGCCCTGCTACTCGATCCCCACCGGCAGCGGCCTGCCCGAGGTCGCCGCCAACTTCAACGGCGAAGTGATCACCGGGCTGCTCCGCGGCCGCTACGGCTTCGACGGCGTCGTGTGCACCGACTTCAACTCCCTCACCGGCATGGAGATCCCCGGCGTCGTCCAGCTCCCGCCCCGCAACTGGGGAGTGGAACACCTCTCCCTCGCCGAGCAGGTCCTCATGCAGCTCGCCGCCGGCGTCGACCAGCTCGGCGGCGAGACCCGCCCCGACTGGATCGTCGACGCCGTCCGCTCCGGCGCCGTCAGCGAAGAACGCATCGACACCTCCGTACGCCGCATCCTGCGCGACAAGTTCCGCCTCGGCCTCTTCGACGACCCCTATGTCGACACCGACAAGGCAAGCACCCTGGTCGGCTCGGCCGAGACCCGTGCCCTGGGCCGCCGGGTCCAGCTGCGATCCCTCGTCCAGCTCACCGGCCGCGCGAAGACTCCGAGGACACTGCCCGAGGTGCCGGCCCTCTACGTGGAGAACATCGCCCCCGAGACGGCCGCCCGGTACGGCCGCCTCGTCGACCGCCCCGAAGAGGCCGACCTCGCGGTGTTGCGCCTGACTGCCCCGTACGAGAAGCGGAAGGGATTCCTGGAGCAGCACTTCCATGCAGGGTCCCTCGAATTTCCCGCCGCCGAACTGGCCCGGCTGCGGGCGCTGTGCGCGACCGTCCCCACCGTCATCGACGTGCACCTCGACCGGCCCGCGATCCTCACCGGGCTCGTCACCGAGGCGGCTCTGCTCCTGGGCAGTTTCGGCGCCGACGACGACATCGTCCTCGACGTTGCCTTCTGCCGCGCGGTGGCCGAAGGAAGCCTCCCCTTCGACCTCCCGTCCTCCATGCGGGCCGTCGAGGACTCCCGCGAGGATGTTCCGTTCGACACCCGCGAACCGCTGTTCAGCTGCGGGCACAGTGCGCTCGCGCACTGATGCCGTCTCCGCGGGCCCTCGCGGACGCGGCCCCATCCCGCCGGTCAGCGGGCACCGGCCACCTCGGCGAGATCGCGGGAGAGGGCGGCGGCGCATGCCGCCCCCTCCCGTCCCCAACCTCACAGGGCAATACAGCTAGCGCCCCGCTCCTCGACCAGTGGCCCAGATCACCCGTACACCACCCGAACGAAGTCCGCGTGGCCAGAGCTCAGCGTCCCTGCCAGTGGGGTGGGCGCTTCTCCGCGAAGGCTCGGGCGCCTTCCTTCGCGTCCTGGGAAGCGAGTACGGGTGTGACGAGCCGGTCCTGTTCGCGCAGGGCATCCTGATCACGGAAGGCGGTGCGCTCGTTGACGACGCGTTTGACGGCCGTGATGGCGAGTGGGGCGTTGTGGGCGACGCGGTGGGCGAGTTCCATGGCCTGGGCGAGTGCCTCGCCCGGCTCGGCAAGGTGGTTGACGAGGCCGAGTTGCTCAGCACGCGTGGCGGGCAGGGGGTCGCCGGTGAGCAGGAGCTCCAGGGCGATGTTGCGGGGGATGCGTTCGGGCAGGCGGACCATGCCCCCTTCGGGGGGCACGATGCCGTAATGAACCTCGGTCTGGCCGAAAGTGGCGTTCCGGGCGGCGATGATCATGTCGCAGGCGAGGGCCATTTCGGTGCCGCCGCCCAGCGCGTAGCCCTCGACGGCGGCGATGAGCGGGGTCTCGATGTCGGTGCGGGTGATGCCCCCGAAGCCGCGTCCTTCGATGACGGGTGTGTCGCCTTTCGCGAAGGCCTTGAGGTCCATGCCGGCGCTGAAGACGCCGTTCGCTCCGGTGAGGATGCCGACCAGGAGTTCGTCGCGTGACTCGAGTTCGTCGATGGCGGCGGCCAGCGCCCGCGCGGTGGCGCCGTCGATGGCGTTGCGGGCCTGGGGCCGGTCGATGGTGATCACGAAGACACCGTCGTGCTGCTCGGTGCGCACTGCGGGGGTGCCCGAAGCCTCGGTCATGATGCTGGTTCCCTTCTCCTTCCCCCTGGGCCGCGTCTGGGCGGACGTGCCTTCAGTCGACCACCTCCGCCTCGCGCAGGCCCGTGATCGCGGCCTCGTCGAAGCCGAGGTCGCGGAGCACTGTGTCGGTGTGTTCGCCCAGGCCGGGGGCGCGGCGCGGTGGGACCTTCCGCTCCTGGTCCAGTCGTACGGGGCCGTCGACGGTCAGGGGCGGCTCTGCGCTGCCGTCCTCGATGGGGACGAGGATGCGGTTGGCCGTCAGTTGGGGATCGCGGGCGAACTCGTCGATCGTCTGGGCAACTCCGTAGGTGAGGTCGGCGGCGTCGAGCACTTCGCGCCACTCGGCGAGGGTACGGGTCGCGAAGGTCTTGTCGAGCAGGTCGGCGATCTCGGCCGCGTGGGCGTGACGACTCGGTGTGTCGGCGAAGTCCGGGTTCTGCGCTGCCTCGGGGTGGCCGATGGCCCGTAGGAACAGGGGGACCTGCTTGTCCTCGTTGGCGAAGGCCAGCAGCAGCCAGCGGTCGTCCGCCGTGCGGTAGGCGCTGGTGAGTGCGTTCGGCGGGTCGGTCCGGTCGACGGGTCGGGGAATCCTGCCGCCGACGAGTGCGGCTTGCAGCCACATGCCGGCTGCCCAGGCGCCCTCGGCGATCAACGATGCCGTGACGCGGGCGCCCTCGCCGGTCTTCTCCCGCCGGTACAGCGCGGTCATGATGCCGGCGTACAGGGAGACGGCCGTGGGGTGGTCGCCGGATCCGAACACCGACATCGCGGGTGCCCCGTCGCGCTGGCGTGTGTAGTCCATCAGGCCGCTGCGCGCCCAGTACGCGGTCACGTCGTAGCCGGGCAGGTGGGCGTCCGGACCTTCCTCGCCGAAGCCGGTGACGTCGGCGTAGATCAGCCGGGGGTTGAGTGGGGTCAGGTCGTCGTAGTCCAGGCCCAGCCTGGCCCGGGTGCGGGGCGGGAAGTTGGTCACCAGCACATCGGACCACTTCACCAGGCGTTCCAGTACGGGTCTGGCGCCGGGCGACTTGAGGTTGAGGGCGATGCTGCGCTTGTTGCGGTTGTCCAGCTGCCAGGGGTAGTTGAATCCGTCGACGCGGGGGTTGGGAGGGATGCGGCTGAGCATGCGGTAGGAGTCGCCGGTGTGGGGTGGTTCCACTTTGACGACGTCGGCGCCGAAGTCGCCGAGCATTGTGGCCGCGGCGGGACCGGCGATGAAGCTGGCCAGGTCCACGACGTGAATTCCCTTCAGCAGGGGCGTGTCCGCCATGACAGGTCCTTTCTCGGCAGGGCCCGCGCATACCGAAGGCAGGCCTCGGCCAGGCGGGGGCGCCGGCCCGCGGGTCAGTGGCTCGGGCCCGGTGTCACCGGGACGAAGGCGTTGTAGCCGGTGATGTCGCGGCCGACGATCAGTGCCTGCACCGAGTCGGTGCCCTCGTAGGTGTCGATGGCCTCGATGTCGCACAGGTGCCGTGCCACGTGGTAGTCGAGGATGATCCCGTTGCCGCCGAGCATGTCGCGGGCGTCGGAGAGGATGTCCCGCGCGCGTTCGGTGTAGTGCATCTTGGCCAGCGCCACCTGCGGCATCGAGTACTTGCCCTCGTCCATCAACTGGGCGAGCCGGAACTGCATGCACACCATGCTGGTGATGTCCGCCAGCATCCGCGCCAGCCGGTACTGGATGAGCTGGAAGGCGGCCAGCGGCATCCCGAACTGCTTGCGCTCCTTGGCGTAGGCCAGTGCGGTCTCGTAACCCGCGATGGCCGCGCCGATCGACTCCCACGCCACGCAGTAGCGCGAGGCCAGCAGGACCTTCTCGGTGTCACGGAAGGTCTCGCCACCTGCGAGTCTGTTCTCGGTGGGCACGCGGACGTCCTTGAGGGAGATCTGGGCGTTCTGCACGCAGCGCAGTGCCGTCTTGCCCGTGATGACGTGCGCATCGAACCCTGGAGTGCCTTTCTCGACCACGTAGCCGCCCACGTGCCCGTCGTCCCCGCGGGCCCAGATGATCACGTAGTCGGCAAAAGTGGCGTTGCCGATCCACCGCTTGTACCCGTTGAGCACATAGGAGTCGCCGTCCCTGCGGGCGGTCGTCTGAAGCTTCACCACGTCCGTGCCGTGCGCGGGCTCGGTCAGACCGAAGGCCCCGATCTTCTCCATCCGCGCCATGGCAGGCAGGAACCGCTGCTTCTGCTCCTCCGAGCCCAGCAAGGCCATGGAAGTCATGGCCAGGGCCGAATGCACGCCCAGGAACGTGGACATACTCAGGTCGCCGCGAGCCAGCTCCATGATCACGACCCCGGCCATCACATTGCTCATCCCCGGGCATCCGTAACCGGGAATCTGGAAGCCCGCGATCCCCAGCTCCGCCAGCTTGGGCACCAGCGCGTGCGGAAACTCGGCGCGCTCCCAGTAGGGATTGATGACCGGGATGACCTCCCGGTCCATGAACTCCCGGACCTTGTGCCGGAGCTGCTGCTGCTCTTCCGTGAGGAGCTCCCCCAACAGGTAGTAGTCGGTTTCCTCGGGGCCGCCAAGCACCGGTGGCTGCACCACCTGTCCGTTTCCGGCTGGACCCACGGCGCCCAGGGCGCCCTCACCCATGCCTTGTGCCGTACCCTGCGTCGCGCTCATTTGCAGCGTCCCTTCCGTGCTGTACGGAGATCGGATTGCGTTTGATCGCTCCTCTGCAAGCGAGGCCAAGAACCACCGAAGGACGAGTATTTATAGATTTGAACTATGGATTAACACTTGTGACCCATCCGTCCCTCCACGCGAGGGACGGCTCTTCCGTCGAAGCCCTCTGTCTTCTCCACCCGGGCCCGTCATGCCGGTCAGGGGGTGGGAGAGCGTGGCGACATCGCGCTGCTCCCCGCCTACCGCGGTGCCGCCGGGCAGCGGGACCGCGCGGATGTGGCCGCAGAGGTCGGAAACGTAGGCGACGCCTGCCTCACCGTCCACGGCCAGGCCGATCGCCTCCTCGAAACCGCCGGCAAGGATCTCGGGGGCGCTCCCCGACGTGTCGGCTGCGGGAAGGGGGGCCCGGTTGAGCGTGTTGCCACCGGGCGGAGCGCCACGATCGGTCCAGTACAGCCAGTCGCCCTCGATGTGCAGATCGATCGGCTCGGGCAGCCCGCTCCACAGGATCTCGATGTCCGAACGGTTCCCGGCGCTCTCGCCGGGCGGGGCCTCCAGACCGGCACGGAGGATACGGCCCTTGTCGCCCTTGGCCGGCCCTTTCTGCGTCCAGTAGAGGTGCCCCCTGGCGGGGTCCACCGCCACGCCGATGCACTCGCCCATGATGCCCTCCTCGGGCGGGTTCACGACGAGGTCGGTCAGCCCACAGCCGTCCACGCGTACCCTGCTGATCCGGTGGCCCTCGCGGTCGCCCCAGTACAACGTTCCGGCGCCGTCGGAAGTCAACTGCTTGCCGGTCGTGATCACCCCGACAGGAACCACCTCACGCGGCGCGCCTCCATCAAGGTCCCTCGCGTGTACGCCGCCATTGCACCGGGAAAAGTCCTGTCCGGCTTCGCCCGGCTCGGCCGGGTCGACGACGGGTTCGCCCATGGTGGTCCAGCAGACCGTTCCGGACTCCACGACCACGCCGTCCGGGAAGGCCCCCGCATCCTCGACGAGGACCTCCACCCGGCCGTCGGGAAGGCTCACCCGCAGCACTTTTCCCGGCACGACCTGCAGCACGAGCAGTTCCTTCCACACGGCCGTCGCCTTTCTCTCGGTTACCTGGCGAGGTCCGTTCCAACGGTTCGCCCAGGAGAGGGGGAGCGGGGAAAGCAGAGGAGTACCGCCGGTCACTGCCCTTCGTCGGCCGCGGCCGGAGGCTCTGGCCAGCCCAGCAGCCCGAGGACGGCGCGCGTGCGGGTGTCGCGGAGCTCCGCCAGCCGCTCGTAGGCCGCCTCGCCGGTGCCGTAGGTCTGCTCGACCTCGTCGAGCACCCTCCCCATACCGGCAGGGTCCGGCTCGCCGATCTCGAAGGTCATCTGGGAGACGACATGTGTCACGAGGTGCCGCATCTCCTCCGGGCCGCCACCGAGAACGCCGCTCTGGAACGGGCCGATCGTGGCGTACCGGAGACCGAGCGACGCCCGGACCAGGTCGTCAAGGTCCGCCACGTCGATCACGCCCTGCTGGACGAGGTAGGTGGCCTGGTCGTTGAGGACCTTTTGGAGGCGGTTGCCGACGAATCCCGGGATCTCCTTCTTGAGCCGGATCGGCACCTTGCCCAGCTCTTGGTAGACCTCCATCGCCCGGTCGACGGTCCGCACGGACGTCTCCGGCCCAGGCACCACCTCCACCAAGGGCATGAGCTCCGGCGGGTTGAACGGGTGCCCGATCACCATGCGGTCGGCCGCCGGGTTGCCCTTGGCGATGAGGGACGGCAGCAGGGAGGACGAGGAGGAGGCCAGCACCACGTCGTCGCGGGTGTGCGCGGCGAGCGTCGCGAACATTTCCTCCTTGACCGGGATCCGTTCCGGCCCGGATTCCTGCACGAAGTCCGCGTCTGCGGCGACCTCCGCCAGATCGGCGGACGCGGTCACCAAGAGTCCGGCGAGATGCTGGTCCAGTACGTCCTGAAGATCGGGACGGGGGTCGCTCACTCGCACCTCCCAGCCCGCCGCGCCGAACAGCCGCGCCCACGAGATCCCGATCACTCCGGCACCGACGATCGCTGCTACGGCCACGGAGAACCACTCCAAGGAGCACGTGTAGGGAGCCTGACGCACAGGGGCAATCTCACCTCATTATTTCACGACAATTCGGGCCTCTCGCTTCGGAGACTCGACCGGGCCGCCGAGCCAGTCCCCCGGAGGCGCACTCGCGTGCTCGGCATCCGGCAGGCCCGGTCCATGACGGCCGGCCACCGAATCCGTTCGCGTGCGGTGCGGGTTCATGTACCCGTTGGTATGCCACCGACAGCGGGGCCGTCCCGTACGTCGCCGTAAGGACCGACAAGCGCCCGGGCGTGTCGTTCGCCCGGCCCGGCCGATCGTACGAAGGACCGGCTCGGACCCACACTTCGAAGCAGGACAGGCTGAGCGGGCCCCGCTGAAGTCTGAGCGAGAAACTAGCTGGTCACAGCATCCGCACCTCGGCCTCGGGGAGCTTCGCCCACCAGTGGTGGTAGCGGCTGTAGACCTCCACCTCGCGGTCGCTGAGGAGCGCCCTCAGGGACTGGGCCTCCGCGGTGAGTCCGTCCCAGGTAGCGGGTGACAGGGAATGGAAGGCCGTGGCCTCGATTCCGCCGCCCACCGGGCGCCACACACCAGCGACGTAGCCGTCCACCAGCAGGGTGGGCAGTACGTCGCCGTTCCTACGGATCACCAGGGGGCGGTAGGCCGGGGGTATCACCCGGCTGCGGTCGGCGTAGGCCAGCAGAATGCTGTCCCACATCGCCATGAGCCGGGGCGGCGCGGGAGTATCCGCGGGCGGCCGGGGGGCAGCCGGGAGGTCGAACAGCGTGCCGCCGTCCGGGCCCTGGAGCTGTTCGACAGCGCCCTCCAGGGCGCGCAGCGCCTCGCGGACGGGTGCCCGCTGCACCATGGCGAACTGCGCCACGTCCGCCACCGACGCGGGCCCGAAGCCTGCCAGATAGCGCAGAATCAGGGTCCGCAGCGCGTGTGGATCCACTGCCCGCCCTGCAGGTATGGGCCCGGTACCGGCCGCGACGAAGGACGGCCGGAAGCCGAATGCCCACGGCCCGTCTGTTGGGGCATGGTGCAGAGGCGTGTACGCCTTCAGCCCCCACCAGGCCCCGTCCTTCTTCTCGGCACCGAGCCGCTTCTCGACCCACGCCTGCATCTCTGCCGAAGTCCGCGGCCGGCGGGCGAAGGCCAGCAGCTCCGGCACCAGCTCGTCGGCGTCCGCTGGGGTCAGCCCAGCGTCCGCGAAGCGGAAACCGAGCCGGGAGGCGTACAGGGTGGGCTGCATCGCCGCACGCAGGACCGGATAGTCCTCGGCATGCACGGCGTGCAGAGTGATCCGCATCAGGGTCGCCTTGACCACCGCACGCCCGGCGAAGGCGTCATCGAGCTCGGCCGGAGCGAAACCGGTGACCCGGTTCCACAGCGCAAGGTACGGCGAGGCCGGATGCTGCGCCTGGAGCGCGACCACGCGCCGCACCGCTTCAGGGACGGTCAGTTGCTCACGATCCAGCAGCAGCTGGCGGCTGAGGGCGGCCCTGTTGAGTTCACGTGCAGTGATCATAACGGCGCAGGGTACCGCCCTGCCCCGCACCCGTCAGCGCCGCGTGTGCCAAGCCCGGTCACACGAATCCGCATCCGTCAAGGACCGATGGCACGCGCTCACGGGTCGCTGCCACCGGACAGCGGGAAGGGCAGCTGGGCACCCACTCCAGCGATTGTCCCGTCTCTGATGATCTGGTCCTTGTCCCAGTTGATCTGGTCCGATTCGCTCGTCGTCTCAAGCGAAGTGGTCCGACGATCCAAGCCTTTGTGTCCGGTCTCAGTGAAGCGCGGCTTGTCGCACTGATCTGTGTACGGGCCGGGCGGTGTACGGGGCCGGGACAGGTTTGAGTGAGACTGTCCAGCTTTGGGGTGGCTCTTGTCTCCGTTCAGGTGGCTTGTCTCATTCCAGTGGACATCGTCCTGGTGTGGACGATCAGGGGGGCCGCAGAGCGGCAGGGTCAGGGCGGCCGATTTCGAGGTGGCCTGGGTTCAAGGCGGGGTCGAGGTACGCGAGTCGCTGGCGGACGTGACGGACCTGGCCTTCGAGGAGGCCGATCCGGCGCGGGAGTTTCCGTCGTACCGGGGTCGGAGGAACTTTCCGGGTCTGTGCGGCCGATCTGTCCGCGGCAGGCAACGAGGTGTCGGAACGGACGCTGTTCCGGCTGAGAACGAAGTGGCGGGACGAAGGGCTGTGGGGGCTGGTGGATCGGCGAGCTACGAGGTTGTCCATGGCGCCGGGCACCGGCCGGGTGGACGAGCGCCTGGTCGAGCTGACGATCGCGGTCGATCCGGTGATCGTCCCGGACACGATCATCGTGGACCGGGGCAAGGTCTTCGTTCCCCCAGCATCACCGGATCGTCCGCCGGGGCGCCCATCCCTTCACCGAGCTGGGTTTGAGCAACGCGAAAACGGCGTACTGCCTCTTCGGCAGAGGTGGAACCGCCGACTCGAAGTGCTGGGCGAAGACCCGCTCGGTGATCCCCACCGCCCCTCCGAGCCTCGAATCGAAGTGGCTACCTACCCCGAAGTCATCGTGCTCACCGGCCTGTTCACCTCCCCGCACCGGCTCGGCCACCCCCAACTGCCCGCAGAGGCAGCACGCCGTTTTCGCGTTGCTCAGACCCAGCTCGGGCCGGGACTGGTCCGGAAACCGCCGCCTTCACTGCGAATCCTGGAGCAGGGCGTCTCACCACCCTGACAATTTGCAAGGGAATGATCTACTGAGCCCATGGGGAGCTCCTACATGGACTACCGCGGATGCGGGTTCTGGTCGCGTGACTTTCAGGCTGAGGTGTACCTCTACCTCCTGTCCAAGGAGGTAGCCGATGTCGCCGATCGTCCGGCGTGGCTCGATGCTGCCCGGGCCGATTGGCAATCACAGGCGACTACGGGCTTCATGGGGTGTGTCTCGTCATGTCTTGATGAGCACTTGGGAGTTGATCCGGATCGCGTCGCCATGGTGCTCGTCTTGGCGGAGCGGGTGCGGCAGCGGCTGGTGCAGTGGGCCCCCGCAATTCCGAAGGACGTCGTGAACGCGTTCGGAACCGGCGGCGAGGCGGAGCCGTTCAACCGCGACCTGGATACGGCCCTCCTGGTGGAGTTCTCCGATGCCTTTATCAGGCTGCTCCGCCATGAGATCCCTGCAGAGCCGGGTACAACCACGGCGTACTGACTCAAATGGGCACCACCGAGGCCGCTCGAATACCTTGAGCTGCGTCGACCAGATGGATTGAGACGGGTTGTCACTTGTTTGAGTGACGGCGTCCGCCTCTGGGCCATGGCCGACCACGAGGTGCTCCGCCCTCGCTGAGGGGGAGTTCTCGGCGAGGGCGGAGGCGTTGGTGGATGGGTCCGCGGTTTCTGTCACGGCGTGGGAGTGCGCCCCGGGCGTCGACGTCGGCTTCGTCGATGCCGACGGTGTTGAGCGTTGCGGGCCGTTGGCTCGTTGGTGGGGGGAGCCTTTCGAGCGGGGTTCCCCGGTGCGCCCGTTCGTCGCGTTCAAGGGGCAGAAGAACTTCACTGGCGAGTACTGGGCGGCCATGTCCCGGTCCCAGGTGGGCTACGAGTCGTGGGTGGAGCGGGACGCGGCGATGGCCCTGGACTTCGATTCGGCGGTCGTCGCCCGGGCCTGGTGGGCTGGCAGTTCCGCCAGGTCGGCGACCCGGACCAGCCCTACCGGGTGAACCTGCGCTGGCTGGCCCGCCACCGCCACCGCCGTTGCCACCGCGAGTCGGTGGCGGACCGGCTGAGAGAGGTGTTCGCCGAGCCGCTGCCCCTGTTCGCTGGGGCGGAATGGGTCGGGGACCGGTTGGCGGTGCTGCCGGTGCTCTACCACCTGCTCTGGCAGCACGAGTTGGCTGCAGACCTGACCGCTGGCCCACTCGGTGCCGGCACCCTGGTCAGCTAGAGTCCTGCTGTCGTAACAGCTGGTGACGGCGTCACGACACTACTGGTGAATAGAGCCAGCCGAACAAGCTGCCGCCAACCGCATTTCACGCCCCGGCGACGCCGTCGATGCGCTCCCGGATCAGGTCGGCGTGGCCGTTGTGACGCGCGTACTCCTCGATCATGTGGACCATGATCCAGCGCAGCGAAACCCCTCCGTCACCTACGTGGCCGGCTTCCTGCTCAGACAGCCGACCGGAGTCGTCCAGCGAGGCGGCAGCGATAAGCTCACGCCCTCGAACGATCTCTGTCTGCCAGACCGCCATGGCCTCGTCGAGTCCTCGGCCATCCTCAAGTGCAAAGCCGTCGGCGTTGCTCTCCCCGAAGACTGTGTGCACGTCCTGGCAGGCGAACACACGCTGGAACCAGTTGCGTTCCACCTCGGCCATGTGCTGGATGAGGCCCAGCAGTGTCATCGACGACGGCGCAGCCGACGCCAGCCGTAGTTGATCGTCTTTGAGGCCCGAGCACTTCAGGGCGAGAGTGGCACGGTGAAAGTCGAGCCACGATTCCAGCATGGCGCGCTCGCCAGCATGTGCGGGTGGGACAGGGCGTCCATCCGGTGTCGAAGTCATGCCAGGACCCTGGCACACACCGCCATGGACTTCGCGGGCCTTCGCTGGCGACGAACACGCGCGACCCCTCTCACCCAGGCAGCTCAGTGGCAACATCTTGCCGAGATAAGCGAGGTAACTCCCAGAAGGGCACCGGAACGGCATTCACAGAAGGTGGCACAACCGTACGTGCCACCTGGATTTCGAAGGCGAGACGGATCACTGAGAGTAGCTGCGTCACAGAAGTTGAGCCAGAACCGGAGAAATGACCTCAGTACATGGGTGAGACCGAGCGGCCGGGTTGGCCTGCCGTCGATGGCGTCGAGAGACTGGCCTCTGTGCGCAGTACTGGTAACCCGGGCTACGGGAAGCTGCGGAATTGCCGAACTTCCTGATCCTGATGCGAGCTGCTTGTGCGCACGAGTCCTGGGGCGGACGGTGGCCGGCTCGGGCTAGTTGGCCTCCCCCAAGCAGCTCAGGGCTTGGCGGAAGTCATCGAGGGCGGGCCTGAATTCGCGGGTGGCGGTGTGGAAGGTCGATCGGTCGATCAGGCTCCTGGCCAGTGCTCGCGTTCCCTCTGCCGGGTCGTGCTGAGACAGTCGGCGGGCCAGGCTCACTCCCTCGTCGAACAGGGAGTGCACTTGCTCCGCGAACAGATGGGTGCGGTTCTTCCAGTAGACAGCGGAGCGTATGGTGAGGACGCGATGCAGGCGGACCAGTTCGGCCAGGTGCTGGTCCGGATCTTCGGTGGCTCGCGGAGCGAGGGTGTCCACCTCTTCGCGGAGGGAGTGACGGCTCTCGAAGTAGCGCTGCTTGGCATCGGGCGACCACTGGATGGGCGCCGCACCCGAAGGCGGACGCGGTCCATCGGGCGCACTCCGATCGCTTTCGGTGCCGGAGAAGGACAGCAGCACCGCCCAGTACGACGCCTGATAGCCGCTCCAGGACTTCCACTCTCCGGTATCGGCCAACTCCTTCAGCAAGGCGAGTGCCTCTTGCCGCGCGAGGGCCGCCTGCTCGCCTCGGCCGTGGGTGTCAAGCATCTGTGCGTACCCGATGAGCGAGTAGAGATGGCAGGCCATCGGCCCACTGCCGTTCGCGGCTTCGGCCGCTTCCATGCTGACGAGTGTCTCGAATGCGGCGAGTGCTTCGCCGGACCGGCCGGCGTCGTGGAGAGCGGCGATCCACTCCAGCAGTGACCAGGCAAGAGCCCCGCTGCGGGGCCCGCCGGGCAGGATCGCTGCGACCAATTCGGTCATGGCATCGGCAGCCTCGGCATACCGGCCTTCCTCGGAGAGTCCGGCAGCCCACTCGTTCAGCCCTTTGACCACGGGACCTCCGGACAGTTCGGCCTGTGCGCGGCCAATGGCGAGCATTTCGGCACGCATGGCGAGTCCTTCGGTGCGTCGGCCCAGGCTGTACAGCTCTCTCTGGCACGTGTTGAGGGCCTGGTACAGAACATCCGCACGGGCAGGTTCGGCCGGATCGATGGACCGCGCCGCGGCCACCGCCTCCTCGCACAGCGAGAGACAGGCCGCATGCTTCTTGCCGGAACCGCTGTCGTAGCTCAGACGTTGCAGCGCCTTGGCCAAGAGCGGCAGGTACGAGGCGGGGCTGACCTGAGCGAGCACCCGGTAGGCGTCGACTTCCTCGCGCGGCGTGCGGCGTCCCGACGCGAGCAGTACATTCCGCGCTCGCACGATGTCGTCCTGATCGGCTTTCCCCGAGTGATTCATAGCGGAGATTCTGGGTGCCCCGGAGGGGCCGAACAAGGCTGGTCACCTGTGCCGTTCCTCCTACGAGAAAACCCTCTGAACTGTCATGATGGGTGTGACATCACTTTCCCGGGGTGTTCTGGTAACCCGGCCCATCAGTTCTTGCCGGGTTCCCTCCATGCCACCTCCGCTGCGTATCCCGGTCGGGTGTTGCCCGGCTCTTGGGACCAGACCGTGGCAGTGCTGATGTGGATGCCGAGAAGGTCGCCCAGGACGACAGCCGGGAGTTCGCCGGCGAGCCCCATGAGTGCGGTGGTGCGTCTGGTGTGGGCGGGCGCCGTGATGTTGTGGGCGTGTCCGTGCCTCAGGGCCCGGACCACAAAGTTCCGGATGGCGTAACTGCCGGACTCCTGGGAACTCGGCCACTGTTCGCTGTCGCTCTGCGTGCAGGTGGCCGGGGTCGCTCCACGTCGGCGAAGCCATGCGAGCAGACGGATGGCCCCCGGATCTCGAACCTCATGAAGCTGTAGGGGCCGGCGGTGGTCGGGCGACGCCGTGGAGAGCGTGCGTCGTCGAAGCCGGCGCAGGTGGAACCACGCGGTGAAGGCTTTGACGACCTGGCCGTCGGCTGGGTCCTGGCCCCCCTCCACGACGCGGTGGATCCACTGTTCAAACCGGATCAGCAGTTCGTCCCGTTCGGGCAGCACCCCGGTCGAGACCAGTGCGGCACGGAGGCAGCGAACCGGCTGCGGCTGCGGCAGTCGGTCAAGTACTTCGTGGGTGACGGGTCCGGTTTCAGCTACTGGCGCCGTGAGGACAGGGCGAGGCCCCCGATGCCGCAGCCGGCTGAGGAGGGACACGGGGCTGCTGGAGGCCGGGGCCGTGGTGTTCTCTGCTTTGGGCCGGGCGACCCGGACGTCGCGAGGGTCTGGGACCTCGCCGGCCTCGTGCATGGCGTTCAGGCGTTCCCCTCCAGAACGGCCACCACCGAGTTCGTCGTGCCGAGATCGATCCCGACCGCATGCCCCATGGCACGTCCCCCTTCCTGTACTGAATCGCACACGCAGGCCCGCTCGGCTTGTCCTGGTATCCCGCACAAAACTTGAGCGGCTACATGTCAAGTAGCCCTACGGCCAGGATGAACGGTCCTTGATCCACTCTTGCCTGATCGTCCGTGACGTTTCAGGATTCCGTGTGACGGGGTGAGGCGGGGAGAGGAGATCCTGTGCTGGAAGCCCTTGGGTTGACCGAGGACGAGGACCTGACCTATCGGGACCTGGTGCGCGAAGGACCGTGCAAGCCGGAGCAGTTGGCCGAGCGCACCGGGCTGCCGCCGAGGCGGGTCGAGGCGGCCCTCGACGGGCTGGTGGCCCGGGGCCTGACGATACGCGAGCCGGGCGCCGGGGGGCCGATGGCCGCCCAGCCGCCGGACAGCGCGGGCGAGTTGCTGCTGGCGCGCCGGATGCAGGAGCTGCTGGAGGCGCGTGCCGCGATGATGCGTCTCGCTCAGGAGTACCACGTGGACAACCGCAGGGCGGCCGGCCCGGTGGCGATCGAGCATGTCCCGAAGGACGCGCTCGCGACCCGGGTCGAGCAGATAGTGCGCCGGGCCCGCTCCGAGGTCCTGTACTTCGACACCCCGCCGTACTTCTCCGTGGACAACAGCGTCCAGGTGCAGAAGATGTCCGCCGGCGTCGTCTACCGCACGCTCTATGACCGGGACGCGGTCGAGTACCCGGGCGCCATGGAGCGCATCGACCAGTGTGTCCGGGCCGGTGAACAGGCCCGGGTGACGGCACGGCTGCCGATGAAGATGATGATCGTCGACCGTGAGGTGGCGGTGCTGCCCGCGCTGAGCGAGGCGGGCACTTGGCCGGGCGCCACCGGCATCATCCGCCCGAGCCCGCTGCTCACCGGGCTGCTCGAACTCTTCCAGCGGGTCTGGGACGACAGTGTCCCGCTCACCCCCGGTGAGGACGAGGCGCCCGACGCACTGGACCCGGCAGACACACGGCTCCTGACACTGCTGCTCAGCGGGCTCACCGACGAGGCGGTCGCCCGGCATCTGGGGATAGCCCGGCGCACCGTGCTGCGCCGGGCCCGGGGGCTGATGGACCGGGCGGGCGTGGCCACCCGTATGCAACTGGGCTGGTACGCGGCCCGACGCGGCTGGATCAGCGCGGCGGAGACGAGCTCACCGCCGCTGCCGGCAAGAAGCTGACCCGCGCCCCGCTGTGGCGTCCGAGTGCGCCCCACAGCGGGCTGGCTCTTTGGTGCCGTTGTCGCAAGTGCGCCGCCGCCTCCCCTTCTTTGCTCCCCTGTCTCACAGATAGCTTTCGGCTCGCCCCCTTGGTGATCAGACGGGACGTCGCACCCCGGCCGTTCCGTGCTGCTCGCTGACCTTTGGTGTGACGATCCGTTCAGCTAGGAGAGGCAGATGCCGAATTCCACACGCGGAAGATCCCGAAGACGACTGCTCGGCACCTCTGTGGCAGTCGCGCTCGGGACGGTGATCGCGGGCCTGCCGGCCGCGGGCTCCGTCCAGGCGGCGACCGGTACGTCGACGGGCACCGCGTCCCTGCCCACCGGCGCCACCGAGCAGCAGGAGCCCCGGTCCGTGACGCTCATCACCGGCGACAAGGTGACGCTCACTCCGGGACCGGACGGCAAGCGTGCTGTCACGGTGACCCCCGCCCCAGGGACCGCCAAGACCTTCCGCACCCTCACCACTCCCGACGGCGATCTGTACGTCTACCCGTCGGACTCCGTGGCCGGGATCGCCGCTCAGACGCTCGACCGGAACCTGTTCAACGTCACACGGCTGCTGGCCGACGGCCAGGCGGACGGCTCCGCCGACCGGGTCCCGGTCATCGTCGAGTACGCCGACCAGGCCTCGCGCGGCACCCTCACCCGCCGCGCGAAGGACCTGCCGTCCGGCAAGCCGGGCGTGGTGCTCGACCGGCTCGACATGGCGGCGGTCCGGGTCGAGAAGAAGGGCGCCGCGGGTTTCTGGCACACCGTCACCCCTGCACTGACCACGAAGAAGAACACCGCCGCGCGGACCTCGTCCGCCATCGGCCCCGTCGCGAAGATCTGGTACGACGCGAAGGCGAAGGTCTCCCTCGACCAGAGCGTGCCGCAGATCGGGGCACCCGCGGCCTGGGCGGCGGGACTCGACGGCAAGGGCACCAAGGTCGCCATCCTCGACACCGGCGTCGACACCACCCACCCCGACCTCAAGAACCGGATCGCCGCGACCAAGAGCTTCATGACCGGAGTCGACTCCGTCACCGACGGCCACGGCCACGGCACCCATGTCGCGTCGACCGTGGCAGGCACCGGCGCGGCGTCCGGCGGCCGGCTCAAGGGCGTCGCCCCCGGGGCGGAACTGTTGATCGGCAAGGTCCTCAGCGACGCGGGCAGCGGCCCCACCTCCGGGATCATCGCCGGAATGGAGTGGGCCGTCGACCAGGGCGCGGACGTCGTCAGCATGAGCCTGGGCTCAGATGCCTCGGCCGGCGGTGACCCGTCCCAGGAGGCCGTGGACCGGCTCAGCGCCTCCAGCGACACCCTCTTCGTGGTCGCCGCGGGCAACAGCGGCCCCGGCAAGTCGACCGTGGGCTCCCCGGGCACCGCCGACTCCGCCCTCACCGTGGGCGCGGTCGACAAGTCGGACCGGATAGCGGAGTTCTCCAGCCGAGGCCCCCGCGTCGGCGACAACGGCCTCAAGCCCGATCTGACCGCTCCCGGCGTCGACATCGTCGCCGCACGTGCCGCAGGCACCGCCATGGGCACGGTCGTCGACGAGCACTACACCTCGGCCAACGGCACCTCGATGGCGACCCCGCACGTAGCGGGTGCGGCGGCGCTGCTCAAGGAGCGCTACCCGGACTGGACCGGCGAGCAGCTCAAGGCGGCGCTCGTCTCCCACACCAAGCAGGGTGACACCACCGTCTACGACCAGGGAAGCGGCCGCACCGCGGTCGACGCCAGCCTGGACGCGTCCGTGGACATCGAGGGCAACGTCGACTTCGGCTTCCTCGACTTCGACGCCAAGAAGGCCCCGGAGCCGCGCACGCTGACCCTGCACAACCGTTCCGACAAAGCCGTGACGGTCTCCCTGGCCGCCCAGGCCAAGAGCGTCGAGTCCGACGAGGCACTGGTCGCGGGCGCGCTGACGTTCGCCGAGCCCGAGGTCACCGTCGCGGCGCACGGCGCCGCCCAGGTGAAGGTCACGCTCGACCCGGCCAAGGCCGAACCCGGTGTCTACTCCGGCACGGTGACCGCCTCGGCCGACGGGACCGCCGTGGCGCACACGGCCGTGGGCTTCACCCGTGACACCGAGCGGTTCGACCTGACCGTGCATCTGAAGGACCGGCACAGCGGAACCGCGGCTTCGGCCGACATCATCGTCATGGGTCTCGACAACGACACCTTCGTGCCGCGTACGGTCAGCGGGGTCACCAGCCAGACCTTCCGCGTGCCGAGCGGCCGCTACGCCGTCCTCGGCTCCGTCTCCACCGGCTCGAACGACTATCCCGTCAACTTCGAGTTCTACCGGACGCACGAGGCGACGGACCTCTTCAACCTCGACGACGTCACCGTGGCCGGAGCGGCCACCGACGTGGGCGTGGACGCTTCCGAGGCCGTCGACGTCAAGGTGAAGGTCAAGGACGAGAAGCGGCCCCTTGAGCGGTCCGCCCTCGACTACGAGGTGACCCGGCTCAACGAGGAGCGTCTCGGCACGACCTACGGCGTGATGGCCTACCCCTCCTCCTCGGACGAGGTGTTCGGCGCGATCCCCGCCGCCGCGCCCCGCACCGGCACCTCGGCCGTCTCGTTCTACGAGCGCAGCGCCCAGCCCGTCCTGACGGCGGCCGTCACGGGAGCCAACGGCTTCCCGCTGACCGTGAAGACCGCGCCCGATCTGGCCCGGTTCAGCGGCACGAAGAACCTCGCCGTGGTCGACGCGGGGGCAGCGACCCCTGCGGACCTCGCCGAGGTGGACGTCAAGGGCAAGGCCGCTCTGGTCCGTCACGACGACCCCCTGCATGTCGGGAGCCGGCTCGCGGCCCTGAAGGACGCGGGTGCCGCAGCCGTCGTCCTGCTGCCCGTGCCCGACGTCCCGTACAACGTGTACGCGGCGACATCCTCGCTCCCGGTGTTCGCCACCGGCGTCTCCGACGGTGCCGCACTCGCCAAGCGCGTCTCGCGGGGCGCGACCACCATCGCCCTGCACGGCCGGGAGGACTCCTCGTACGCGTACTCGGGGCAGTGGAGCTTCGAGAAGGGGATCCCCTCGAACCTCTCCCTCAAGGCGCACAAGCGGGACTTCGCAACGATCCACAACAGTGTGTACGGCGACGGCGGCCGGTCGAAGTCCTGGTACTCCCTCAGCTCCTGGAGCCGGCTGTTCCCCTACCCGGTCCGTCCGTGGCAGCAGGTGCGGCGCGGCGTCGAGCGTGACGAGTACGTGTACGCCGCCGACCCCGGCCAGCAGTTCATGCAGCTGATGGCGTCGGGCGAGGACAGCTCGCTGTACGAGTTGGAGACGGCGAAGACGTACCGGCCCGGTCAGGTCGAGCACGGGACCTGGTTCGCCGGACCCCTGACGCCGGCCGCGCTGGCATCCCGCACCCCGTGCGTGTTCTGCCGCGCCGGCAACACCTTCCTGCTGTACACGGCGCCGCACGATTCCGAGCCGGACCACGTGCTGTCGACCTCCGTTCTGAACGCCACCTGGGAGGCGTACCGCGACGGCAAGCCCATGGACGTCGCCGCCGGAATCGCCGACGGTGTGCCGGAGAAGGCGGACTACCGGTTCGTGGCGAATTTCGCCTACGACAGCACGAACGCGGATGACGGTATCCGGCACAGCACCGACATCACGACCGACTACCGCTTCACGTCGCAGGCCACGACGGACAAGGCCGACGACTGCGGTATCACCGGTATGGAGTACTGCGCCTACGATGCGGTGATCAACCCCGGGTACGACCTGCGGGTCGACCTCTTCAACAGGGCGCGGGCCAACCAGTCGTACTCCTTCACCCTCAACGCGGATCGCGCGGAGGGCTGGAAGGGCTCCACGGCGGTCTCCGGGGCGAAGGTGTCCGTCAGCTACGACGGCGGGACCACGTGGCAGCGGACCGATGTGAAGCGGCTGGACCGGGATTCGTTCCGGGTCTCCTACCATCACCCGAAGCTCACGTCCACCGACGGCTATGTCGCGGTCAGGACCGAGCTCTGGGACGACCACGGCAGCCGTACCCTGCAGAGCATCGAGAAGGCCTACGCGCTGCGCTGAGCGCGGGCGGGTGAGGCACACGGCATGACACAGGGCCGGGCACGGGTGGCGACACCCGTGCCCGGCCCCCTGCGCGTCAACGGACCATCCGGCCCAGGCCGGCTTCGCCGTGGGCGTGTTGGTCGTGCCAGTGAGCGCCTGGCTGACCGGGCAGTTCTTCTCGGCGTCCTCCGCGGCTTCGGTGAATCCCTGCTCGTCCCGAAATCAAGGGGAGACAATCCGGCGCAAGCAGTGCGGAACGAGTTCGTTGCCGAAGCCGAGGGCGTCGCGGTAGGCGGCGAACCGCGTCTCTGTCGCCCGTGGTTGCAGGCACCCTCCCCGCTCGGTCGGTCACACGGCCTTGCGGTTCGAGTGGTGCTTGAACCTCGGCCTGATGTTGACCAAGTAGTCCTCCATGGACTCCACGGCCCAGGGCATCACGCCGGCCACCATCCGCCGGCGGGGCCCCGACCCCTTGCTCGCCTTGCCGTAGGGGACATGGACCTGTCCGTACCGGCCCAACTCGGGTGCCTTCGGGTTGCGGTGGAAGTCCGTGAGGTCGAGCCGGGACACCTCCCGGCAGCGCAGCCCCACGCGTACATCGTCGTGTCCCTGTTCCGCGGTGAGGGAGAACGACCACTCGTCCATGTGGACAGCTGTCCAGCGCCGGAGGTAGTGCTCGCTGAACTCCATGAACCGGCGTACGAGCCGGACACGTTCAGCGATCGTGTCCGGGTCCAACCGCCGCCCGCGCTGCTGTTTCCCCCACCCGTCGAGCATCGCGCCGAACACGACGTCTTCCGGGTGCAGCAAGAACACGCTGTCCACCAGCTCCAGTCGAGCCGACCCCGGCGACACATCGTCGCGCCGAACCGCACCAACCCCCTGCATCAGGAGGTCGAATCATGCACCAAATGAATGACCCACACCATCGGGGCAGGTCAGAGGACCCTTCGGAGAAGGCCAGCGGCTGCCCCGATCACGGCAGTACCCAGGCGCCAACGCATGAGGGGCCACGCATCGAATGCAACTCTCCGGGGTTCGTCGCGTTTGTGGTCGTCTCAGGTCTACCGGGCAGCGGCAAGAGCACCCTGGCACGGAGTCTGGCCAGACACCTCAGCCTTCCGTTGATCGACAAGGATGTGATCCTGGAATCCCTCTACGACTCGCTCGGAGTCGGTGACCATGCCTGGCGAAGCAGGCTGAGCAGAGCAAGCGACGACATCATGTTCGCCTTGGCAGCGGACGCCGGCCAGGCCGTGCTCGACAACTGGTGGCATCACGACACCGCTCCCAGCCGGCTCCAGAGCCTCGCCGGCCTCTTGATCGAAGTCCATTGCGACTGCGACGTCGCCCTCGCCGCCAAGCGTTTTCAGGCCCGCACCCGACACCCCGGCCACCTCGATCCGCAACTCACCCCCCAGCAGGCCGCCGAGCGCGTGGCCGCCGTACGTGCCACTTACCCGGGCCCACTCAACTTGGGCGGTCCATTGCTGACCGTCGACACCAGCCGCCCCGCCGACGTTGCCGAGATCGCTGAGAAGATCGCGCACACCCTCGGCACCCACCACAACGAGCAGACGGCACTTCCTTCGGAATGTCACATTGGCCCCGATACTGGGCCGGGTCGACCCAATCGCTCCATGGGCCGACTCGGCCGCTCATTCTCAAAGGACGACCCCCGCCCGCGAAGGCGAGACTGAACCCGCTGGAAGAGTAGTTCGACACCGGGGCGGTCGGGTTCCGTGTAGCCGACTGCATCGATGCAGGGCGGGAAACCACCCGCCCGAACCCGGTGCGTGTGATCCACTGCTGGTCGTGCCGTTGCCACTGCTGGGCCTCGGCAACACCCTGGTCGACCGCGATGGGGGCCTTCCGTACCGCGGTCGCGGACTTCCTTGCCCGACATGGCCTGCCCGACTCGGGCGATGAGCGCGATCATGTTGCGGCTGTTGCGGCTGTTGCGGCTGTTGCGGCTGTTGCGGCTGTTGCGGCTGTTGCGGTCGAGCATGGTGACGGTGAGGGTGTCGGCCGGGCGCAGGTCGGCGAGCGCCTTGTTGCACTCGGGGCAGATCTTCTCGCGGGTGCCGATCCTCCCGACGTAGATGCGTACGCAGCCGACCTTCTCGAGGAGGCGGACCTGTGCGGCGAGGTCCTGTCTCCCTTGCCTGAGACGCGGGCGTGGCCGGTGAGGTCGCCGGTCCTCGCGAGCGCGCCGCCGACGCCGAGTTCGGGTTCGGGTTCGGGGCCGGGCTGCCATGGCCGGCCCGGACCGCGTGCGGCGGGGATGCGGATCGCTGGCCCGGACTTCAGAGCGGGGATCTTGCCGTTGCGGCCGGTGCGGCAGGCGACGGCGACGACGCCGGAGTTCGCCCGGCACGGCGATCCGGGCGGTGCCCCGCAGCACGGCTCCCGCTCGACGAGCTCTGCGCGAGCGATCTCGTCCAGTTCACCGGTCACGTGTCCACTCCCGTCTGGCCGCTTGAAGCTGTCGTCCCGAGATCGGTCCCCCGCTCGCTGCGGCCGCCCGATGTTCCGGGACGCCTTTCGGGACGGGTTCCCGTCGCCGGAGGGCTGTATCGGGCGGTCGTCCCGAAATCGACTGATTCCGGGACGCACAGGCGAACGACGGCCGTGCGGATCCACGCCAGGACAGCGCCGAGCTCGGGCGCCACCGACACCTACCCCCTGTTCATGCACGACAAGGACCTGGGCAACAAGAGCTTGGAACTCCACCTGCGCGAAGCGGTCATCCGCACCTGCCAGCACATCCACTTCAACCCGGTCCGGCTCCACCGCTCACACTGCCGCCGCGACGCCGCGCGCCTCGCCGCGCTCGCGTACGGGGACGGCCCCCTCACCGCCGACTCCGGAGACGCCCCGAGAACGGCCTCCAGCTCCTCGATCGGTGTGGGTGTTGTCATGCGCCCTGCCCCCGTAGCGGTCTCGCAGAGTTCGTTCCGTCGCATACCGAAACGGACCGGATGAGCTATGGAGCAGCATCGCTCGCCCACCACTGTCATGCGGGTGCTGCGCGAGCATGATGAGCAGACCGCCATGGCGGCGAGCACGTGACACCTTGCTACTTTGCGGCTGGTGTCTGAGTTGGGGCTTGTCTCCTTGAAGCGCGGTGCGCAAGGTGCTGCATGCCGGATCGATATCCTGTGTCGGCGCTGGCTGCATGGTGCGAAACTTCAGGCCATGACCTCACCCGAGCTCAGTGAACTGGACTATCTCCGGGAGATCGAGCGCCTCGCCAATCGTGTCAGAGTGGAGGCATCCACCGAGGGATGGCTCTCGCTCCAGGCAGACCCGGAAGAGGCGACACCACTCCAGCACAGTGTGAACGTGCTTGCTCGGGCTCTGCGCCACTACCACTTCGAGGGCGATGGCTGCTTGGAGGAGGACCGGCCTCTGGTCCGCCTCGTCGGAGCTTCGGTGTTGAAGCCCGGGACCATGCCGGCCGGGATGGACGATGCGTACGAGGAGGTGTGTGCACGGCTCGGGGTCGAACCCAGGTCTGAGGGCTGGGCTCTGTGGAACACCTGGAGCGACGGGGACCTGAAGGTGACCATGGTGGTGTCCGCCGTCGAGGCGACCGAGGGGCTATTCGAGAACTGGGCGCACGGAAGGGCACTCGATCCGGTTTCACCGCTGCCCTCCCAGATCGTCCTCGTCCTCCAGGGATGGATAGGACCGATGACGTTCTCACCTCGCGGCGTCAGCCGGACGGGCCTCGGCAGTCAGCCGCTGTCCTAGGCTCTGATCCTCAGTCAAAGCCGCGTCCACATGAGAATCGTCGCGAGGTGCAGTGCGGCCTGGCAGACGGTGCAGTCCACCGACACGGTCCAGCCGATGTCGTCCGCACGACGCGCTGATCTCCACCAAGGCCTGCTCGAACCGGCCTGCAGCCTGATACGTCTGCGCCAGCTTCAACGGACGGCCAGTCGCTGGGTCAGTAGCGGAGGCGGGCCTCAGCCCCGTCGATACGCACGATGCAGTTCTTGAAGAGCTGCAACGGAGCCTGCAGGCCGCCGGCCGGAGCCAAGGTGAGCCCCAGGTCCTGCAACGGCTTGACCAGGGCGACGAACCTGGCCCCATCCGGGTCCGGACCTCTGAAGGCCACCCATGTCTCGAACAACGCCCTCACGCTCTCCCATCCCGGTCCCGGGGTGAAGCGCGCCAGGAAGAACGACTGATCGCAGCCGTACTCACTGAGCTCACCGACCAGGACGTCTCCCCGCAAGAGCCGCCACTGCGTCATCTGGTGCCCCCGTCGCCCACCGTCCGGTCGAGGACGCATCTTCGCAGCGCATAACCCTCTGGCCAAGCACTTCATTCTGAAATGATCAGTCAGTCATCCTGGAAACGTGCTGCTTTCGCGAACGCTTCCGCCGGAACGTGATCAGGCAGCGAACTCACTTTCATGGCCCTCGTCGTGGCCACGTGTGTCCTTGGCCGGAGGACACGAACAAACGAAGGCCGCATCGGCGTCCGGCGAACACCCGGGTGAGCAGCCTAGTTCGAGGAGCCTTTCAACTCCTCGATAGCCTGCGTCACCATGATGCGCTCTTGGATCCTCCCGATGCTGCTTGTGATCTGCGGCTCGGCCGTCGCGACTGGGCTGATCCTCAAGGGGAGTCCCGGCACAGCCGCAGTTCTCCTCCTGGCATTCCTGGCGTTCGCCGGTATGAACTCGCCCCTGATCGTCCCGAGGTCGATCGATGCACTGGAGGCACAACGCCGCAGCGCGGTCGACGGCCGGCCGGTCGCTTTCTGGCGGCCGGGCTGCAAGTACTGCATGCGATTGCGCATTCGGCTGGGCCGCAGCGCCCGCCAGTTACACTGGGTCAATATCTGGCACGACCCGGCAGGAGCCGCAGCGGTGAGGGCAGCCAACGACGGCAATGAGACGGTTCCGACCGTCGTCGTGGCGGGCCGGCCACACACCAACCCCGATCCCGAATGGGTGCGCGAACAGCTCTCCCCTTCCGCGTGATCAGAAGCCGCGCCGTACCAGAGAGACGACCGCAGACCCGACCGGACGGAAGCTGAAGGACAAACTCAGAAGACCACAGTGATCTTTCCCGCCAAGCCGCCCTGGAGGAAACGAGATTGCGTGCCCTGGATCTCTTGGAGACCGAAGGTTGCGTGCACGCGCAATTCCAAGAAGCCGTCGTCGACGAGTTCGCTCAGGACGGCAAGTCCCGCTCCGTCCTCGCGCACCTGGTTGACGGTGGCACGCACACCGCGGAATGACAGGTCGTGCACAGGACCGGCCTGGGTAGCTATCGACGCGCACCGGCCACCGTCGGCCACCGCCTCGGTAACGAAGCCCCCGATGGTGTCGAAGACCGCGTCGCAGTGACGGTCCTGCACAACGTTGGGGTCCGTGGTGACGAGGTCGGCACCCTGGCTGCGGGCGAAGGCGACCTGCGCGTCGTGGGAGACCATGACATAGATCTCGGCGCCCCCTGCGCGGGCGATCTGCAGCGCCAACCCGCCAACCGCTCCGGCGATCAGCAGTCGCTCTCCCGCCTTCACCTCCAGCCGGCCCAATGTCTGCAGCGCCGTCAGGCCCGGCAACGGCAACGTGGCTGCCGCAACCAGGCTGACCGACTGCGGCGCAAAGGCAACCGCTTCCGCGGGGAGCGCTACCAGATCGGCCCAGGTTCCTCGGCCGGAGCCGAGTTGGTGTGACATAGCCATGATGCGATCACCGGTAAGCAGACCCGTGCTTTTCTCACGGATCCCCATCAGCCTGGCGACAGAGGGATCAGCGGCCCGCCTCGGACGAACGTGAACTTCGGGATCCGGCGGCCAGAGAGGGTTGTGCCATGGATACTGCCGGAGTGTCGATGGACCTCGAGAGCGCCGGCGCGCTGGGTGCTCATGACCCGAACCCCCTGCTCGGAGTACGCGAGACACGGTGACTCGATGCGAAGGCAGCCCCGCACCAGCTGGCTGGCCCCAGGCCGGCCGGGAAGCTCTCCAGGGATGTGGCCGCACTCGCCGACGGAGGCGGCGGAGTGATCGTCATCGGCATCGCCGGCCGTCCGGAACACGAAGAGGAGGTCCTGGACCATGTAGCCGGGGTCGACCCGGCCGCACTGGCGGGGTCGACCCGGCCGCACTGACCTGGACCAGATCCGCAAGCTCGCCCGTCAACGGATCACTCCGGCTCCTCTGCCACCGGCCATCCCGCAACCCTGGCAGGGGCCACCCCCGGGCGGACCGCCGCCTCGGCCGGGCGGTCGGCCGCCGCCAGGGCCTCGGCGTCCAGGGACCAGGAGGCCGATCTCGGTGCAGGCAGGATTCGACAGGAGCACGCCGCCCGTCCCACCCCAACCGGGCGCTTCCCCTTCCCGGCCGCGCGCCACGATGCCCCCGCTGTCGCGCCGCTCGACACCGGTCAAGGCTCACCGAGGCGCCCTGTGTTTCGGGGGGGGGAAGGGGACCGACCTCCCCGACCCCGCCATGGACCGGCACGCAACGCCCCGGGGTCCGGACGACGTTCGTTGATCCGGGCGGCGGGCGGCCGCCCGACCGTTCCAACGCCGCGACCACGACAAAGCCGGCCCGAGTCACGGGCCGGCATGATCCAGACGAAAAGACCCTAGTCGATGCGGTCCACCCAGACGCTTGCGACGTACCCCGCCCCCCACGGGTTGGAGACGACCGAAGTCTGGCCGACCGGGGCCCAGTCACCGAGGATGATGCGCTGCGGCAGTCTGGGGTCGAGCGGGTTGAGCACCGCGTGAATCCGGTGCTGACCGGTACCGCTGGTGCAGAGGCTGGAGAGGCTGCTCCCGGACGAGATGGTGCAGTTGTCGGGCGCTGCCTGGGCGGCGGGCGCCGTGGCCAGCATCAGGCCCACCGTGGCCGCCGCGACGGCCACAGCACCGGCAACACCGTGCTTCTTGGACAGGGACTTCGTGAACATGGGGACTCCTTCATCCGATGACGATGCGTGATGGGAAGGGGGCACATGTGCGAGTGGAGCGTGGAGCGGAACGATCCTGCTTCGACGGGCGGATCCCATGGGGTGCCACGGGCGCCGCGAATACCGAAGCATGACAATCAAGGAGAAAGTGAGTGATTACCTGCCTGATCGCCAGCCAAATCCTGCCCAGGTGCGCGGTTTCTGGCAAGAGCTTCGCCAGATTTGGTACAGACCAATTGGCGGCCGTCGGGTGCGCGGGACGTAAGCGGAGTCTCCGGCCGGTGAGCCGACGCCCTGCGGGCGTGTTGGCCGCCGGACGCGCGGGGGCAGGAGGCGTCGGGGGCCGCTCCGGTGCCGCCCGGGCCCGTCAGGGTGGCCACGGGGTCGAGGCCGGGGGCCGCGGGAACCCTGTGCTGCCCGCAGGCCCCGAACTCATGCCTGCCCGTACCGCGTTGCCAGTGACCCGCCCTACCGTTGAATACACCTTTTTCTCCGGAAGTTGCTGGATTGAGGCGCTTGTGAAAGACGGTGTATGCCACTCCGGACCGATCCTCGTCCTCGAACTCGACAAGGAAGACCTCGGCCTTCCGCTCAACAGCGGCATCAATGTCTCCGATCTGGTCCCGGAACTCCATCTCCACATCGCCGACCAGCCACGGGACCTCCTGGTCTGCGTCGAGCGCAGCCTCGGCCGGACGTGCAGGGCCGAACTGCACGGCGTCACGAGCCCCCACATGTACGTTACGAGCCGCGCACCTTCCCACCGTGCACGAAGTGACGTCCACGCAGAGCGGCCGCCACAAGGCGATGACGGACGTCATCGCACACCACTGACAGTCCGCAGGTGTCGAATCGAAGGTCGAGGCGACCACGAAGACCCGCACGCCCCGGCCCGACGCCACAATCGTCGGGAACGGAGGGCTCAGCCTCGGGTGCGAGGCCCAGTTCTAAAACGCCGGCCCGGGGTACCGATCGATCTCACCGAGCTCAAGCCGCAGCACATCGAGGAGCTCATCGATCAGCTCGACGAGGTCACCATTGACGTCGACGATCCCGACGGAAAGGTGCAGCTGTTCTGCGAGTGACACCGGCCACGATGCCGGACGCCCGGAGCCACCGACCCTCCCTCGGCGACCCGCACCCAGGTGCGCAACGTCTCGGGATTGACGTTCGGGCCCGACGGAACGCGGTCACAGCAGTATGTCGACGGCGTGCCAGTCTCAAACTCCGGCTCTCAAGACAGGAGTTGACTGGTCTTGACACGTCTTGTCCGAACTGGTCAGCGTAGGCACACGTTGCTGCGAACGATGGCAGGCTTCTTCGTGACCGGCTCACCCATTCATCCACATCCGGACCGTGCGCCCCGGACACCGCTCGACGGCCCGTTCCTGCCGATGCGTCCCACTTCCGAGGAGAACTCCGACATGTCATCTGCCACTTCCACGAAACGAACTGTCGCGGCGGTGCACGCCGCTCCTGTGTTCATGGACACCGAGGCGACCGTCGGCAAGGTCATCCGCTTCATCGAACAGGCCGGCCGGGAAGGCATCGACCTGCTGGTGTTCCCCGAGACCTTCGTGCCCGGTTACCCTTACTGGATCGAGGCCTACGCCCCGCTGGACCAGCAGGGCGCCAACGTCACCTACACCGAGGCGTCCGTCGAGGTGCCCGGTCCGCAGATCGCCCGGGTCCAAGCCGCTTGTGA
The DNA here is from genome assembly GCF_053593015.1 of Streptomyces sp. NPDC002403. Classification (NCBI taxonomy): domain Bacteria; kingdom Bacillati; phylum Actinomycetota; class Actinomycetes; order Kitasatosporales; family Streptomycetaceae; genus Streptomyces; species Streptomyces sp. NPDC002403. The sequence continues at coordinate 40,206 of NZ_JBSFBQ010000044.1, forward strand.
CCGCGCCGGGGTCGGCGCCGTTCTCGGTGTCAGCGAACGGCTCGCGGGGACCCGCACGTGTTTCAACAGCCAGGTCTTCATCGAACCCGACGGCACCCTTCTCGGAGTTCACCGCAAGCTCCAGCCCACCTACGCCGAACGGATCGTGTGGGCTCAGGGCGGCGGCGCCACCCTCAGCGTCTTCGACAGCTCTCTGGGCCGGATCGGCGGTCTGGCCTGCTGGGAACACACCATGAACCTGGCCCGGCAGTCCCTGATCGCCCAGGGCCAGCAGATCCACGCAGCAGCATGGCCCGGCCTCTCCACCATGACCGGCTTCGAGGCCGTCGCCGACATCCAGATCGACGCCATGATGAAAACCCACGCGCTCACGGCGCAGGCGTTCGTCATCTCCGCCGGAAACCCGGTGGACGAGACGTGCCTGCAGTGGATGGAGTCCACCGTCGGACCGCAGAAGCACATCACAGCGGGCGGCGGCTGGTCGGCCGTGATCCACCCCTTCAACCAGTACCTCGCCGGCCCGCACACCGGCCTTGAGGAGAAGCTCGTCACCGCCGAGATCGACCTGGCCGACATCAACGCCGTCAAGGTCTGGGTCGACTCCCGCGGCCACTACGCGCGACCGGAGATCCTCGGCCTACGGGTCGACCGACGCCCGCTCTGGCATGACGAAGGACACCGCGAATGGCCCGCCGTCCCGAGAGACGGCACCGTCACCCCGGCGGCCGAAACGGCCTGAGCAGACAACAACGGTTCCCTTTGGGCGGCTCTACGCAGTCGCCCTGGTTCATGGAGTACTGACCGAACGGACGGGCGTCCGGTCGCGGGCGGTGAGCCGGCCGAGGGCGATGGCAATGGGGGTGGACCCGGGGCGATCGCCCTCGCGCACGTACACGCCGCCAGAGAGAAAGCCCGGCACAGACACTCATCGAAGCGCATCACCGTCGAGCACACGCTCGCCGACCACCAACGCTGGAAGCAACTGACCCGCCGGACACACCGACGAGATGCCCTGCCCGACACCTACCGAGCCATCGTCGGCCTCGTCTCCGACCGCGCTTGGTTCCTTGCCGCTTTCACATGACCTTCGGCGATTTCTACAGACCATCCAGTCGCCTGGTCACTGTGTCGAGCGTCGGCCAAGGAGGACCCTCGCGCAGCAAGCGCAGGAATTCCTCTCCGAATCGCCTCCCATTCGGAAACTGGTCGCCAAGCTCCCAACGCCACGCGGCGACCATCGCGACAACGAGCTGCCGACACTCGTCCAGCAGCCCTTGGTCAACGCTTGGGTAGTGCTCGCAGACCGCCTCGGGAACATGGGCGAGATCGAACTCGACGGGTCCACGGCAGCACGTCTCAAGGTCGATGAACAACGGGCCGTTCTTCGTGGCGAGCACATTACCTGGATGCGGCTCGCCGTGGAGCAACTGCTCCACGGCGCCGCGGTCGTCGATCGCTCGTCGCAGGCTTGCCAGCCTGCCGCTGAGGAACACGCGGTCTGCGTCGGTGAGCTCCGGCGAGCGATCCGGGTCGGCGACAACTTCTTCCGCCTCCGTGATCCGGTCCGTGAACCTCGGGCTCGGCACATCGACCTCGCGCATGCCGGCGTGCAGCTGCTCCAGGGCCTTGGCATAGTCGACTGGTGAGGTGTGAGGTGTCACGGGCTCGTAGTAGGTCCACAGCGTCACTGCGAAGCCATCGCGCGTGTACACACGCGGGTCCGCCCGAGGATCCAAGGGACACACCGGGCATCCGGCCTCGGTGAGCCGCTGAGCGAGATCGACTTCGAACTGTGCAACCTCTTGTCCCACAGGGGCGACCCGGGCAAAGACGTCGCATGGCGTCAGCCGCAGCGCCAGCTTGTTCGAGTTGTGGAGAACGATTGCATCGTTGGCTGGCAGGTCGAGCGATGCGGCAATCGAAGTCGCAGCCGCAATCGCACGCGTGACGTCGGTCATATCCACCCTCGAATCTTGGCATAGATGAGCGAGGGCGATGCCAACCAGCGTGGCCAGGTGCCAACTGTCGTGGCTCGGCACAACATGTGACCCGGACCACTCAAACTTCAATGACACCGCTCAAAGCTCGATGGCACAGGACAGCAGGTCTGAAATGGGCCGCCCTCGACCCAGACCTGCACCCCATCGCCCCGACACATCCCGGTCGACACTTCCGACGCACCTCGAACGACCAGGTCCTGGAGGACCGGCTGCTTGGAACGGTGTGGAGCGTGCGCACAGCGAGGGCCAGGTCAAGTTCTTCCGGCTCGGCGAGACGGCCACCGGATCGCCGGTCGTCGTGCCACTGCACAGCCGGCCGACAGCCTGAGCCGCGCAACCGAAGAAACTGGCGGGGCCGGGAGGTCCAGGACCTTCCCGGCCCCGCCGGCACGGTTCGTGAGGAAGCGCCATGGACCGACTCCCGCCAGCACGGCTGCGGCTTCAGGGCAGCGAGGTCGGCTTACGGAGTGGGCGGGACGGCGCGGAGGCGCCGGAACGTACCGAGACCGCACAGGAACTGACGCTGTTCGCTGACTGGGAGCCCGGCGCATACGACCGTCTGGACTGAACCGGGACCCACCGCGGCGCCTGGCCCGGGGTACGGGGTCAGGTGGGGTTCAGCGGAGTAATGCCGGTACCCGCGTACAGCTCAGGCTCCAGCGACAGGACCGTGAGCGGGTTTCCCGCCTTCACCGCGTGCCAGGCGATCGCAGCCGCGTGAGCCACTGGCCGGTCCACGTTCCTCCAGTCCCTCGCATCCACCGCGTGCCCGGCGGTGAACGGAACGTTCTCCGCGAACCGCAGGGACGCCGCGTGCCGGCCCGCACCCGTGGCCTGCCGCTCCGCGGCAAGGAAAGACAGCGACGGGACGATGACGCCGCCGGTGCCGGTGCCGCGGGAGGCTTCGATGTGCAGCCTGGTGAAGAAGGGATCCGCACGGTACAGCGCGGCAAGAGCGGTGTGGTCCAGGACGACCGTCAGGTTCACGCGGCGGCGCCGCCCTGATGCGCGCGGATCCTCGCCCAGGCATCCTGCCCGGCCTGCTGGACCCGCTCGGTGTACTCGATGCCGAGCTCCCGGGCAGCCGCGGCAGCACGCTGCTCACGCTCGGCTTCCGTGAGCTCGCGGCCGACGAGCTCCTCCAGCAACTCGGTGATGGTCGTGCCGCGCTCAGCGGCGAGGACCCGCAGCCGGTCGCGCACTTCCTCGCTGGTCTTGATGCTCGTCGGTTTGCTCGTACCACCGGCTCTACCGCCGGTAGAACATTTGGGGAGAGCGCTGTCGGTCCACAGGCTTCGCGGGCACGGAGCGCACCTGCGGCATCCGGCGGCGCTGGAGTGGGCGGGCCCCGTTGCCCCTGGTCAGCGTCTGACGATCCGGTCGAGGACGGTGGCAACGCCGGACTTGATCGCGTCGCGGTGGTGGAGGGGTTCCGCGGGCAGTTCGCTGGTAGGGCGCACGCCCCGGTCGGCGAGCATGTAGAGCAGGCGCAGGGTACGCAGGCAGTTGCTGATGTGGGCGGGCACCGGGGTGCTGATGCGGTCGGCTCCAAAGCGGTCAGCGATTGGATCGAGCCAGCCGACGGCGTCGCGTTCGCTCAGGTCGGTGCGGGTGAGGACGCGGGCGATCGCCCGGGCCAGGCGGTCGTCCTCCAGTTGGTCGTAGACGTGGTTGGTGTGCGACGTCAGCCTCGCAGTGGCGAGATTCAGCATCCGCACCGGCGTCACCTCGAGGTGGCAGCCGAAGCTGGCGAGCAGGTCCGCGCCGTGCGCCACCGCGTGAAGCCAGCCGAGGGTCTCGTCGTGACCGCGCAGATCCCGCTCGGCTGGGTACCAGCGCTCGAACGCGTCGACCCAGCCGGCCTTGAAGTCCCCCGCGGCCACCAGCATGTCGAGCACGAGGGGCGCGAAGGTGCGGGCCTCGACCCGCGGGTCGGTGAAGCGGGCGGCCATCTGGTCCCCCAGTTCCAGCCGCCGTGACTTCTCGATCGTGCCGCGGGCAATCCAGGTCGCGAGGACGGCATGGGGCGCGCCGTCCCGGACAAGCGGATCGGGATCTGCCAGCGCACGGGACAATTCCCGGACGAGGTCGTCCATCGGGCGGTCGCAGGGCACGGCGCAGTCGGCGGCCTCGACGCTCTTCCAGTCGTTCATGACGGGCAGAATAGGTTCTCGTTGTCGTCGTACGCCTGCGAATTGTTTCCGGGTACCCGCTTTGACCTGGCAACTTCCATGCTGGGCCACGTAGTTCCGGCGAAATACGAGATCGCTGCCCGACCAGCGGGCACGGCACCCTCACCGCATCCGGACCGCGGTGAGGGTGCCGTGCCGGCCGGACCCGGCCAGCACCTCCACGACCAGGTCCGTCTCCACCCGTGTATACGGCTCGCCCCCTGCCGTCCTCTCCCCCACGACGACCGCACCGCTCAAGGCCTCACTGACACGAGTCGCAAGGGCGGGCTCCAGGCGCGCGGACATCCGGGCCGGCCCGCCCTCGTCCCCGACTGCCAGGACCAGATGGTGCGGTCTGAGCCGGGGGCCGGTGAACCCCAGCACCAGGGCGTCGATCGTGTCCGCGTGCCGTACTTTCACCCACCTGCGCTGTCCTGATGGCGGATAGCCCGCCCCGCCGCGTTTGCAGACGATCCCCTCGATGCCCTGCTCTCGCAGGGCGTCGTACCAGACCACGGCAACGTCCGTTCGTCGGTGGCCGGGACAGCCTGGACCGCCGGTTCGACATCGGCAAGAAGCTCCAGGAGGAGGGCACGGCGCTCGGTGTAGGGGCGGCTTCGGCAGTCGCCGATCGCCGAGTCCGGGTGCTGCAGGACGTCCCAGCAGATGTAGGAGGCCGGGTACCGGGTCGCCAGGGCACGGGCCCGGGTCACGGACGAAGCGGCACGTGACTGCGCCGCGGCGAAGTCGAGCCGCGGGCATACGACCGACTAGGGCATGACCGATGAGTCGCGCAACGGAATTCATGGATGCGGAGTCGTCCCCGGAAGCTCAGGGCGGTTGAATGTTCAGGTGGTGAACTGGGCACAGATGTACGACTGCTACGGGGACGTCGATCGCGTCCCTGAGCTTCTGGCGCGGGCTGAGCGCAAGGACGAAGCCGCGGCGTGGGATGAGCTGGGGCACCGGCTGGTCCTCGAGTACGACTTGGTGTTCCCCGCCAGTTTTGCCGCGCTGCCGCGTCTGGTGCGTCTGGCTTCGGGGAGTGCGAGGGCGCGTGGGCTGGCTGGGGCGATCGTCCGGTGCGCGGCAGGGGGCCACGGCTGCGACGATCTGCTGGCGGGCTGCGCCGCAGCAATCGCGGAGTTCCGGGGGTTGCTGGACCGGCACCTGCGGTCGCGGCCGGACGACTACCTCGCGACCTTCCGCGACTTGATCGCGGTCGAAGGGCAATACCACTGGAGTGCGGTCCTGGGGGACTTCTCGGACGACTTTTTCCAGGTCGCCTGCCCTCACTGCGCTGTAGAGGTGACGGTCGCTATCGGCAGTAACGGACGCTATTCAGCGATCCGGGACTGGAACCTGGGCGACGTGGACCGACGTGACCTGAGGCCGGCGTCCTCCAAGGGGCTCTCCAGTATCGGTCGTTGGATGCACGAGACCGCCGTCCGTGATGGGCAAGTTGTGCTGGCCGACGGAATCGCCCATCTCTTCGGCCGGGCGGAATGCCCACGCTGTGCCAGCGTCTTCAGCATCGCGGATGAGTACGCGTCTTCCAATCGCCCTCTCATGTGAGCGGTGTACAGCGACCGGCTGTGTCTCAGGTGCAGAGCCATAGCCGGATCGAAGCAACCGCGACCGTGCCATGCAATACGTAGGCCCGTTTGATGCCCCTATGGATGTCAAGTGTCGGCGTACAAGCGAACGTGGCTCTGGCAAGATTTTCGTAGCCGGAGATCATCTCGGTGTGAGGGTCGGCCGGTCCGCGTAGCGGGCAGTCTGTGGCTGTGCTCTGTTGAACTGGCAAGTCTGTTACCACAGTTGGCCGATGTGCTGGTGGTCTCGGCCGACGTCTCCGATGTTGTCGTGGCGGTCCGCGCCCGCACGAGATCCGGTGCTCCAGCGGGATGTACGGGCTGCGGCCAGCTCAGCGCGTGGTGTCACAGCCGTTATGTACGGCGCCTCGCCGACGTCACTCTCGGAGGCCGGCCCCTGCGCATCGAGTTGTCCGTACGGCGCCTGTACTGCGAGAGCCCGACTTGCCCGAAGGTGACCTTTGCCGAGCAAGTGCCGGGGCTGACCGTGCGCTACCAGCGGCGCACACCCCAGTTGCAGGGCCTGGTGGAGGCTGTCGGCGTGGTGCTGGCCGGCCGCGGCGGTGCCCGGATGCTGCGGATCCTGAACGTCACGCTCTCACGGTGCACGGTCCTGTCCCAGCTGATGCGGGTGCCACTTCCACTACTGGATACACCCCGGGTGCTGGGGGTGGACGACTTCGCGCTCTACGGCGGCACCTACGGCACCCTCCTGGTCGACGCCACCACCCGGCTCCCGCTCACCCTCTGGGAGGGACGCGACGCGGAACAGCTCAGCCGCTGGCTCCGTGAGCACCCGGGGGTCGAGGTCGCCTGCCGCGACGGCTCCCTCACCTACCGACAGGGCATCACCGCTGGCGCACCCGACGCCGTGCAGGTCAGCGACCGCTTCCACCTCTGGCAGGGCCTCTCCCACCGCGTTCAGGACATTGCCTCCGCCCACCGCGGCTGCCTGGCCGCAGCACTGCCACCGGACAGGGAGACCGGTCCCGCACCGGTCGAGGAGGCCACCGGGAACACCGCGGCGGACACCCGGGCCGGGCGGCATGCCCGAAGGCTGTTTGAGGCCGTGCACGCCTTGGCCCGCAGCGGCCGGAGCCACAGTTCCGTGGCCCGGGAGCTCGGCCTGGACCGCCGCACCGTGCGCAAGTACGCCCAAGCCCGCACCTGGCAGGAAGTGATGCGCCGCCCGCCCCGCAAGCACTCCGCCCTGAACCCCTACCTCGACTACCTGCAACAACGCTGGGACGAAGGACAGCACAGCGCGAAGATCCTGCACGAGGAACTCCAGGGCAAGGGTTACCTCGGCCACTACCAGCGGGTGAAAATGGCCGTCGCACCCCTCCGACGGGGCCTGCCGCTGGATGAGCCACGCGAGCGGCCGCCCTCCCCACGCGAAGCCGCCCGCTGGATCACCACCCACCCGCACCGCCGCAACCGCCACATCAACGACCGCCTGCCCCGACTCCTCGATCACTGCCCCGAACTCAGGCACACCCACGACCTGGTCCGCCGATTCGCCACCATGCTCGACAACCGCGACGCCACACCCATGCCAGGCTGGCTGAACGACCTCGCAAACAGCGGACCGGCCCCTCTCGCCGGCCTCGCCCGAGCCCTGCGCGAAGACCGCCATGCTGTCGCCCAGGGCATCACCACCCTTTACAACTCCGGAGTCAACGAAGGACGCATCACCGACATCAAGCTGCAAAAACGCCTGATGGCCGGACGCGCCGGCATCCCACTACTCCGCCAACGCGTCGTCCTGATCGCCCACCTCCGCCGCCGCTACGCGGACCGGCCGACCAGGGAGGTGGGCCCGTTTTGACCATTCACCCCGGGATAGCTCCCACCCAATGTTCCGCAAGTGCAAAAAACGCGCACTGGCAACAGGGCGTGCAGGGATGAAGGGTGAATCGTTAGTTCGAGAACCCCAGACTGGCGCCGCGGGAGCTATTCTGAACATGTTCATTTCTGCTGGGGTGGCATCGGGCTGGGGGCATGATGGGCAATCGCAGGCGGGGAAGATGGTTGGCAATGGGCCCGGTGATGATTCTTGTCATGGTCGCCAGCGGCTGTGGGGCGCTCTTCTACCCCAGTCTGCCGACCGTCCATAACGTTTCGGCCAGAGAACTCGCTGGAGACTGGAGCGGCCCCGACGGCGCGGAGGTGGCCCTGGAGAGGGATGGCCGAGCCGTGGTGAGGAATCTCGGAGGCGAGGACTGGGATTTCGACGAAGGCTGGGGTCTGTCTGGTACCGGGACCTGGCAGCTGATCAAGGGGGCCAGCGGAGAGACGATTGGTGGTGCCCCGGCAGTCCAGATCTCCATCACCAATGTGACGGGGCAAATCCAGCGTCCCCCCAGGGACATCGACGAGTGGACGACCACACCGCACACTCCGATAGGCCGTTACACCTGGAAGTTCGGCATGGAGCGGACCAAGAAAGGGCTTCAGCCCTACTACCTTGCTGGGGACCCGGACGCTCCCAACCTGTATCACCTCAAGCGAACGTGACCGGGTCGACACCCAAGTCAAGGTGATCTCCGGCTACGAAAATCTTGCCAGAGCCGCGAACGTGCACCATCTCGTGCGGATGAAGGTGCACCGTTTTCAGTGCGGTGACGGAGTGGGGACCACGATTCTTCTGCTGTCGGTTCGGGGCCATCGCTTGTCTTTGCCGCGGCGGTGTCGGGCAGCCTTGTCCGGCTGGTTGACCTCGGTCACCTCGATGCCCTCAACGCGCAGATGCCGGGCCAGGGCAGCCCCGTAGAAACCGGTGCATTCAACGCCGACCCGTCGCCATACTCCGAAGGACCGGGCCCAGCCGAGAACTTGCCGGTAGCCGTCGGTGGTCGCGGGGAAGCTGCGGCTGTCGAGGGCGGCGCCAGGCACGGTGATGACGGCTGCGGCGTGAACGTCCTTGTGGGTGTCCACGCCCAGCAAGACGTCCTCCTCGGCGTCCGCGGGGTCGTGACATGGGGCAGTGGGCTGCGTGATGCTGGACAAGGTCGCCTGTCTCCCGATCGCCTGGGGAACCGGTGGCTGTCGCCGGGCCGGGGGCGGTCAGGACTGTGACGGTGCCTGTCGCGAAGGCCCCTATCGGGACACGTCCCTGTGCCCGGCGGCAGCAAGTACCGCCCCAAACAGTGACCGACAGACCAAACTCAAGGCACTGGGCCAGTCGTAGCGCGAGTCAGGCCACCGCCCGGAGCGGCACCTGAGCATCCTCACAGCCGTAGCGGGTTGCGACCGCGCGGAAGCTCTTGAGCCGGCTGATCGTCCGCTCCACTTCATTGCAACGCCTGTAGGTGTCCCTGTTGAACCCGGTCGGGCGGCCACCCTTGCTGCCGCGGCGTTGGCGGTTGGCCCGTTGTCGACGTACTTCGCATAGTGCTCATCTGTGGGGTACTCGGTGCCGTCTTCCTTGTATCAACCGGGGTTGGAGCGTTCGGGATGTTCTGGGTTCCCGACGGCCACGGGCACTGAGCCTCTTCCAACCTCACGCTGAGGTGTGAAAAACGGACCAGGACTGCCTGGACCATCGTGGTGGTGCGGTGCCACCTGCCGGACTGCGCGCGACCCGGGCCGCTGCCCGCACTTTCGATCCTCGCCAGCATCCCCGCATCCCCTCGCCCCTCGGCCAGGCGGCACATCACTGCCGCCCAGGGCCCGTTCCGGATTTCTGAAATGGGCCCCGCAGGCAGGCGCATGGTGGCGCCCGCAACACGCCTTGCAAGAACGCCTCCTGCACGAACGTTTCGATCAGGGGTCGGTTCGTTGGTCCGGTGGACGGAAGGGTTCCTCTGGGACGGGGAGCGTCCTCAGCGGACACGGGTCCCATTGAAGTCCGTGGAGCCCATGCGGTAGGCACGCTTCTTTCTTCGACTCACCGGGCATCAGTTGGCCGGGCTGAGCGCCTTGGTCAGCGATCGGGCTGTCACGCTCCCGACCCCGAGCTCATCCGAGTCGACTGCCTGCAACGGGCATCCGGCGCCGACACGCTCGGCGAGTTCGGCACGCAGGGTGGCGAGTTCGGCCATGCGTGCGTCGACGATCTTGATCTTTTCCTCGAACAGCGCGGACAGCGCCTCCGCGACGTCCGGTGCCCCACGCAACTTCTCGCCGGCCCGTGCGATCTCCGCCAGAGAGAATCCGAGTGTCTGTGCGGTGCGGACATAGTGCAGCCAGGCCACTGCCTCGGGTGGGAAGTCGCGATAGCCGTTGGCCATGCGCCTGCCTTCGATGAGGCCAACTTTCTCGTAGAACCGGATCGTGTCCCTGGTCAGCCCCGTCTGCGCGGCCAGCTCTCCGATACGCATATCTCAGCGCCCCCCTCGAACGGTGAACTTGACCTTGGACCGTACTCCACTGTTTAGCGTGAGGCGTCGCTGACACCAAACCCGCCGGAGCCTCATCATGATCCATCTCTCCGCCCCCGCACGTCCGGCCTATCTTCATGTCGTACGAGCGAGCGCCTGGTACGACCTCGCGGTCACCGCAGGGTTCGTCACACCGTGGACGTACGCGCTGGTGCACGACGCATTGTCCTCACTGGGCGACGCACTCGGGTGGGGCGTTCTGCCCGGACTCGACCCGTGGCAGACCCTGTACGCGAATCTGATGGGTTCGGTCGTGGTCATCTGGGCCGCCCTGCGTATCGTCCGGCCGATGCCGCTGCACGGACTGTTCGACGGCATCGCACGCATCCTGTTCTCCACGTGGATGGCGTGCGCACTGGCCCACGATGTCTCGCGGATACTGTGGCTGTTCTTCACCGTCGAGGTGGTTTGGGGGGTTGTCCAGCTTGTGCCCTGGTGGCGGAACCGAACACAGTAACGCCAAATGACGCCGCTCGCCGCAAGATCAGGCCGCCGGACACCTTCGGCAACACACACGACAAAAAACGTGTCCAGTTCTCCGTACTGCGACACCGAGAAGTGATACACGCAATACTGGTGGCACAAGCAGAATGCGACGTGGAAGAACGACTGCGCCACTTCCTGCGGCAACGAGAACATCAAGTGCCAGGCTCTGATCGCCGCACCCGGAAGCGGTTACCGCCTGGAACAGGGCACGCCCGTCTGCCGCGCCGAGAACAGCACGTCGCCCGCCCCGCGCGGTCAGACACGCGTACAACTCGTCGCGGAGGCATGACGCTTGCGCGAGTGCCTTGCGGGCGATCTTCGGTGTGATGCCGCGGGCCCGGAGGAGGCGGCGGTACTTGTCGTAGTGGTGGCCGCGGTCGGCGAACAGCCGGCCCGGCCGGTGCCTTGGTCGCCCGCGGATCCCGCGGATGCGGGGTATCGCGTCCAGCAGTGGCATCAGCTGAGTGACGTCGTGGCGGTGTCTGCTGGTCAGCGAGATGGCCAAGGGGTGCCGTACCGGTCGGTGATCAGGTGGTGCTTGCTGCGCGGACGCGCGCGATCGACCGGCGAGGGTCCGGTGTGAGCCCCCATACACACGGTCCTCGGCTCGGCGCCGACCGGACATCGGCCCGATCGTCACGCCCCGGAGCCAGGCCGAGACCGCGGACTTCACATACAGGTGGTCGGCACTGGCTCCGCCCCCAGGTCGCGGTCACTGTACGCGGGGCCTGTCACCCCCGATACCGCTGCGCCACTGCCGCGAAGGCGGCCTTGGGTTCCCATTCCATGTCGGGATACGTCTGCCCCCGGCGTCCTTCGAGGAGTTTGACGATGCCCAGGCCGGCCCGGTCCAAGTCGTCCCGGGGGTCGCCGTCCGGGCGGTGCGGATAGCCGGGCAGGGCGAACAGGAACACGAACGCACTGTCCACGCCCTCGGTGTCGAAGATCTCCAGCAGTTCGCTCAGATATGCGGCCTGGCCGGCCTCGTCACGCTCGTATACGCCGCTCAGCCGTACTGGAGCCTTGGTCTCCGGGTCGTGCTCGACCACTTCCAGCACCCGCCCACCGCGGTCCCCGGCACCACGGTAGGCCGCGGTGCCGAACCCGGTGATGGCGAGCGGCTTCGAGCCCTGGGCCAGGGTGCGCACCGCGTCCCGGAACCGGTCGGCGACCTCGGCGGAGCGGATCAGCTCGAACGTCACAATATCGAAGGGGGTCCAGTCGACCTGCTCGAACTGGATGGATGCGTAGGTGAGCTTGCCCTGGAAGCGCTCGCGGACCGTGGCCGCGGCGTCGCGGAGGAATGCGTTGATGCGCGCGCCGAGCTCGCGCATCGCTTCGGCCCGCCGCTCGGGTCGGCTCATCAGCTGCTCGACCCTCTCCTCGGGGCTCTCTCCGGGCAGGAACCCGCGGCTCATCACGCTCAGCTCGACCCCTGCGACGAACACGACTGTGGCTCCCTGCTGCCGGAGGCGTTCCGCTCGCTCGGCGCAGTCGCGGAAGAGCGTGAGGACCTGTTCCGGATCCAGCTCCAGCGGGTAGGGCGAGAACCAGACCTCCAGGCCGAGTTCGGCGGCGGCACCGGCGGCCAGCTCCAGTCGGTCCGGGTCGCCCCCGATGATCTGGACCGCGTTGCAGTGCAGGTCGTCGCGGATGATGGCGAGTTCGCTCCTGACCACCGCAGGGTCGAATTGCTCGCGGGATGTCCGGCCGTGCACGACGAATCCGGTGTCGTAGGTCATTCCTCTTGCTCGCATGGCGACGCCCTCTCCAACGGTCTCGGCCGGTTCGAGGTTGACAGGAAACGTGCGTGCACGCAAGTTTGCGCGTGCGCAGCCATGTGTGGAACGCTGACACCGTGACGACACCACCACCAGGGTTGCGGGAGCGGAAGAAGCAGGCCACGCGCGAGGCGCTACGCGCGGCGGCCCTGCGCCTGGCCGTGGAGCGCGGACCGGACCAGGTGCGGGTCGAGGACATCGCCGAGGCCGCCGGGGTCTCGCCGCGCACCTACAACAACTACTTCGCCAGCCGCGAGCAGGCGATCGTCTCCGCTGTCACCGCGGACCGGGAGGCGCGGATCGCGGCAGCGGTCGCGGCCCGGCCCGCAGGAGTGCGCCTGGCTGACGCCGTCACCGAAGCAGTGGTTGAGCAGTACACGAACACCGGTGAGCGCGAACACGAGGCGCTGCTGCTGATCACCACCCGGACCGCGCTGCGCGAAGCGTTCCTCGATTCCACCGCCGGCATCGAGCCCCCTCTCACGGCGGTGATCACCGAATGCATTGGTGACGCCGGGACGCACACGGCCCGCGTTCTCGCGGCGAGCGTGGCCGCGGCGGTACGCATCGCACTGGAAGGCTGGCTCCGGCCGGCCGGGACCACAGAGGCCGCCGGGAGCTTCGGCGCCGGAGCACTGGTCGTGCCCTCCGGCTCACTGCCCGACCAGCTCCGCGCGGCACTGTCCCCGCTCACGCCGGCATTCGACGCCGCCGAACAACGCACCCGGCCGTGAAGTAGACCCACTTGGGGCACCGCTGGACGAACAGTGGCCCGGAACGCAGACGCGACATCGCCGGCCAGCCCGCTCAGCACACGCCCGGCGCAACACGGCCACCTCGGCCGCCACGGCATGGCGGCGCGGGCGCAGGCGTCCTCGATCGGGGCCGACGCGTCCTGAAGTACGGCCCCGGCCTCGACGAAGGAGCGGCGGCTGAGCGCGGACGTCTGCACCCACGCCGCCCACGCGATGGTCGGGTCCAGCCAGCGCTGCTGTGCGGCCTGCCGGTCGCCGCGAGGGCGCGTGGGTGGTCGGCCAAGGCGTTCTCCCGGGTGCGGAACAGCCCGATGAAAGCAGCAGACTGCCGGGGCGGGTCAGCCGCAGCAGTAGGCCCGGCCTTTGGTCATGCGTCAGCTTTCTCCCGTGTCTGCCTCAATGCCAGAGAACCGCTTTGGGCTTGGCCGGCTGGACTGCCCTTGCCCCTCAGATATTCGGCCGGTCAGATGACTTTCCTGGCAGCAGCAGGACGTGGAGCCGCTGCCGGACGTCGGCCTCATTCCATGTGGCAGGCCACCAGCACGTCACCCCTGAACCAAAGCCCAGCTCCTGCGGCCGGCACTCCCATTGGGTCCCCGTATGCAGTACGAACCGAATCCCGTACAGCGCCTGCCGGTCCGGCACACACGGCCGGCAATGGTCAAGAGCTGTGGGTGAGTTGATTTCAGCTCTGGCTGCGGTGGCTGAGGCCGGTCTTGGCAGTGTTGCGGATCCGTTTGGTGCGGCCGGCTTCGGCGAGGATCTCGATGGCCTCGGTGTTCGTCCCGGCGGCGGTCTTGAGCTGGAGCCAGTTGGATGCCGCGAGCAGGTCGTCCGGCTGCCAGGGCATCTTGAGCGTGACGGCGCGGAAGAGTGACCACTCCCGCAGGCGCTGAGCCAGGAAGGGGTGGTCGATCGTGGCCTGGGTCAACGCCTGCGCCCACCCCTCGTAGGCGGGACCGGGGTAGAGGCCGGCGGCTCGACGGTCCAGGTGCCGCAGCAAGGCGGACTGGGCCATCGTCTGGTCCGGATCAGTGAGCACGCTGCCGACCAGGTCGACCTCGTCCGGGTCGGCAACGTGCCCCAGCTTGTCGAGGTAGGCCGCGAAGCGGACGTGCTCGTCCGGGTTCTGCAGGATCTCGTGGACGTTCATGCGGCTGGCTCCTCGCGCTCGGCCAAGACGCCGTTCTCGAACCGTGCGCCGGCCCGGACCAGGGACACCAGGGTGGGCTCCGGTGATCGCGCGCCATCGCGCCTGAGCGGACTCGACCAGCTTGAACACCATTGCAAGCGCGGCCGCCGGGCTGCCCGCGCCCCGTGTGACCTCGGTGCGGAGCTTGACGTGGGAAACGTCGACTCGATGGGGTTGGTGGTCCGCAGGTGAATCCAGTGCTCGGCAGGGAAGTCGTAGAACGCGAGCAGTTCGTCCCGGTCCTCGGTGATCTTCGCGACGGCCTTCGGGAACTTTGCCCCGTAGGTCTTCGAGAACGCCTCGATCGCCTTCTCGGCGCGGGTGCGGTCTTCGGCGTTGTAGATCTCCTGCATCGCCTTCGTCGCGCCGGGCTGCGCGGACTTGGGCAGGCAGTTGGCGACGTTGCGGGCTTTGTGAACCCAGCACCTGTGCGGCCTGGCCGCCGGGAACACCTCGGCGAGCGCCCGCCAAAGGCCCATGGCGCCATCGCCGATGACCAGCTCGGGGTCACGCATGCCGCGTCGGCGGCAGTCGCGCAGCAGGTCGGCCCACGACTCGGTGGACTCGCGCAGGCCCTCGGCCAGGGCGATCAGCTCGTTCGTGCCGTCCAGCCGGACCCCGAGCAGGACCAGGACGCACGAGTGGGCCTGGCCGAGCCGGACCTTCGGGTGCACGCCGTCCGCCCACACGTAGACGAAGTCGCGGTCGGACAGGTCCCGGTTCTGGAAGGCGGCGTGGTCGTCGCTCCACTGTTCGGTCAGCCGTGTCACGGTCGCGGCCGACAGGCCGGCCGTGCCGCCCAGGAAATGCTCCAGCGCCGGGACGAAGTCGCCGGAAGACAGGCCGTGCAGGTAGAGCAGCGGCAGCACTTCGGAGATCTTCGGGGACTTGCGGCACCACGGCGGAAGGATCTTCGAAGAGAACCGCTTGCGCTCGCCGGTCTCATCGTCGACGCGGCGGTCGTTGATCTGCGGGGCCTTGACCTCGATCGGTCCAGCGGCGGTGACCACGGTCCTTGCCTTGTGGTGGCCGTTGCGGACCACGAGACGTCGGCCGTACTCGTCGGTCTCAGCCGACAACTCGGCTATGTACTGGTTGACTTCCGCTTCCAGCGCGGCGGCCAGCATCCGGCGGGCGCCTTCCCGCACAATCTCGTCGATCAGGGAGCCAGACTGTGTGGAGCCGTCGTCGGTGACTACGCTGAGCACGGGCGTTCCTTCCCGACCCGCGCTGCAACGCGGGCCTACTCGGAGACCTTAAGGATCATTCGGGAAGGTACGCCTTCTGCATGCCCTTCCGGAACCGATCCACAAGTCCTGAGCATTGCTCGCTCGGAAGCTGGGGAAAATCGTTCGCGGCCTCTCATTCCGAGCGGCTAACGTGCGCCGGCGTGGACATCAAGAATCCCAAAGAGCTGGTCCGGCGGGGTTACGACGCGCTCTCCCTCCGCTATGACCAGGCATACGGCGCCGAGACGAAGTACCAGTCATGGATGAGCGAACTCTCTGGTCGTATCCCGGCCGGAGGTGCAGTGCTGGATCTCGGGTGTGGAAGCGGGGTTCCCGTCGCTCGCGGGCTGACGGCCGCAGGGCACTGTGTCACTGGCGTCGACATCAGTGATGTGCAGATCCGCAGGGCCCGGAAGCTCGTGCCGCAGGCCCATTTCATCCGCGCCGATGCTACGGCCGTGGACTTCGCATCGGCCTCCTTCGACGCGATCGTCTCTTTCTACACACTGATCCACATCCCGCTTGACGAACAGCTTCCGTTGCTTCGGAAGGTCGCCGGATGGCTGCGACCTGGCGGTTGGTTCCTGGGCACCACCGGTCATCGTGCCTGGACGGGTGTTGATGAGGACTGGCTGGGTGGCGGGACTGCTATGTGGTGGAGTCATGCGGACGCCGCCACGAACCGGGCCTGGATCACGCAAGCCGGGCTGACGGTCGAGCAGGAGGAGTTCGTGCCCGAAGGCGATGGCGGGCACGCTCTGTTCTGGGCCCGACGCTGCTGATGCCCTCCTCGGCCGTCGCCGCATCCGTCTCACCCGACCTTGTCTCTCGGATCACGTGGAGCCCCGTCGGAGCGAAGTGGGCCGGCACGGTCGTCCGACCGGAGAATTCGAGGGGTGGAAACGGTCGCCCGGCCCACGTGCGAGCGCGCCTTTTCACACCTGCACCGGTTCCGCCGACCACGGATCCGCCGGGTTCCCCGTGTCCGGGCCTTCGGGGTCCCGTTGTGCCGATGACTGCTCCTGCCCGGGCGGGGCGCTCTATCGGGTGTCCGGCTCGGATCCGACAAGGGGGAACCGGAGTATGGCGAAGTCGTTCGTTTGGCGGGCGGTGACGGCATCGGCCGACGCCGGCTCGGTCCTGAGTGCGACGGCTGCGCCGCAGGCTGTGGCGGCCGGTCCCGCCGCCCACGGAGGAGAGCCGTACGTGACCAAGCCGTGCCCCGGTGACGCCCAGTACTACCCGGACGCCGGCTCCCGGACGCCGGCCCGTCGAAGTTCTGGGAATGCGGCAACGGCATCGCCTACCTCTTCGACTGCCCCGTCGGCCCGACACTCGACCACCTGGAAACGGCCGGTGTCGTCCCGCATGGTCTCCCGCGCGAGCGTTGGCCCCGCGACGGACCCGTGGTCACGGTCCGGGTGTCCTCGTCGTCCCGGGTCTACTCCTGCGCGGCCCGACGCCACCGTCCGTTCCTCGTTCCAGTGCCGCAGGAGCGGCCCACTCGGAGGTCTCCATGTCCCGCATCGTGGCACCCGGCACCGGTAGCGGACGGGCCGCCGTCGGTGCCGGGTGCCGGTCGGTCACAGCCCTTGCCGGGTGCCCGGTACGGCGGGATCCGCCTGCGCGGAAGCGCGGTTGATGACGAATTGCGAGCCGGGTTCGACCAGGACGTCCCCGTCGCGCGAGTCGGTGATCTTCACGCTGCTGAGCGTCGCGCTGCCGCGCGCGCCGCCCATCGCGAGGATGCCGGAGCCGTTGTTGGACTTGGAGATCGTCACGTTGCTGATCTTCACGTCCGGGATGGCGCCGCCGCCCGTCTTGAACTGGATGCCGTCGTAGGTCGAGTCATGGATGTCGGTGTCGCGGATCGTGACGCCGGGGATGTCCGGGCCCTGCGCGAACAGGGTGATCGCCCCGAACTCCTGGTCCTCGTTCCAGAACGCCCCGCCGGTGCGGTAGAGCCCGTTGTTCGCGATCAGGGTCTGCCCGGAGAAGGGCAGCGGGTCATGGTCGGTCGCGAGCATGATGCCCGGATAGTTCATGGTGTCGTAGACCAGGTTGTTCTCGATCTTGTTTCCGTAACCCCCGTACACGGCTATGCCGTTGGCACGCCAGGGAAGCTGCACCGTGTTGTTGCGGAACACGTTGTCGTGGCCGATGTCGGCGGACTGGTCCTTGACGTACTTGTTGGCCCACACCGCCATCGCGTCGTCGCCGGTGTTGCGGAACGAGGAGTTGAAGACGGTGGAGTTGCGAGTGCCGTTGGTGAAATTGACGCCGTCGGCGTAGGTGTTGCGCATGCGCATGCCGCTGAACTCCAGGCCGTCGCCCGGTCCCCACAGCTCGGGGATGTTGCTGTAGTCGCGGCCGACCCAGGCGGCGACGTTGGCATGCTCGATCCACACGTTGGTGATCTTGGTGTTCTTGCCGAAGCGGCCGTTGAGACCGACGCCGCCCTCCGCGTTGCCGTCGCCGCCGCGGATGGTGCCCGAGCCGAAGATGGCGATGTCGGAGATCTTGGTGTTGTCGTCGATGTCGAAGCCGAAGTTGCCCTCGTGCGGGTGGTTGATGCCGCCCGCGTTCTGCGGCGGGATGAGGGAGTACAGCTGGGAGTGCCACATGCCGGCGCCGCGCACAGTCACGTTCCGGATGCCTACCTGGTTGTACTGGCCCCGGTCCTGCGGGTCGTCGGTGAGGATCTTCTTCTCCTGGCGCCACTGGCCGGCCGGGATCCACACGCAGTCGATGGCACCGTTCTGGTTGGCGGTCACGGCCCGCTGAATCGCGTCCGCGTCGTCGATCCCGTCGCCGGGGACCGCGCCGTACTCGGTGATCGAGGTGCACTCGGCGGGCTTGCTCGCCGCCGGGGCCACCTGCTCCAGGTCCATCAGGTCGACCACGTAGTACGCGGCGTCGTCACCGGCGTCACGCTGCAGCCGGAACGTGGTGCCCTGCGGATAGGTCTGCGCGAGCAGCGCGTGCGACTCGTCGAACAGCCGCCGCGCGTCCCCGCCGGGAGTGTTGGTCAGGCCCTCGGGCTGGTCGGTGTTCCCGTACAGCCAGCTGTGCTTGGAGGACAGCGTCAGCTTCTGCACGAACTTCCCGTCGGCGTACAGGCTCAGCGTCTTCTCCTGGCCGCCGCCACCCGGCGCGTCGGGGATGGAGTTGCGCACGACGATCGAGTTCGCCGCACTCGTCGAGGTGAACTCCACGTACTGGCCGGTCGAGTTGAGACGCACCGACTTGCGTCCCGAGGACTCGGTGGCGAAGTTGGTGTGCCCGAAGGTACGCTCCGCATCGGTCTCCAGGAGTGTGCCGTTGTACTTCCCGTCCTCCGCCTCGTACTCGACGTACGGCAGCGCCGCGCCCCGGCCGACCACGATGGACCGCGCGAAGACGTTGTTGTCCTCGTTCGTCTCGTCGACGGCGCCGGTGGCGTCGGCGGTGGCGGTGAGCGTGGCGCCGCCGCTGGTGGCGGACCAGCTGCCGCCGATGGCGACGGTGGTGCTCTCCCCCGCGGCGAGGGCGGGCGTGGTGCCGTTCAGCGTCGTGCCGCCCACGGTCAGGCGGGTCACCGAGCCGGCGGCGACCGCGCTGGTGCCGCGGTTGTGGACCTTCACCGAGAACGTGACGACCGAGCCGACCGCGGGGCTCGCCGGGTTCGAGGTGATGCCGGTGACCTCCAGGTCGGGGCCAGGAGCCTGGCTGACCGTCAGCCTGCCGTCGGCGGTCAGGCTGTTGTTGTCGTTGTCCAGCTCGACGACGCTGTCGCGCGGGTCCACCACCGCAGACACGGTGTAACTGCCCTGCGCCCGCTTACCGATGGAGACCGGGACCGTGGCCGACGCTCCAACGTCCAGCGCGCCCACCTCGGCGCTGCCCGAGACCGAGCCGCCCACGCTGACATCGACGGTGGTGGCGGCCGAGGCCGCCGACCCGGTGTTGCGCACCGTGGTGTGGACAGTGACGACGTCGCGCTCGCTGGGCTGCGCGGGCTCCCATGCCAGGGCGGATACGGTCAGGTCGGGATTGGGAGCGGCAGTTCCGTTGACCTGGAATTCGGCGATCTGGGCGCCATACCCGGAGGTGTTGGAGTGGATCTTCAGCTGGATGTCGGCGTAGCGACCGGACACCGGGATCGTCACGGTGTTCTGGTTGTTGCCCGGAGCGAAGGTGTAGTCCGCACGCGCCTTCACCGTGCTGAAGCCGTCGGCCGCCTGTGCACGTCCGAGCACTTCGATGCTCTGTGTACGCTGCGCCCAGGCCGGATCGGGGTTGAGCTTGAGTACGACGGAGTCGAGGTCGGCTTCGGTGCCGAGCTTGACGGTGAGCGTCGCAGGGGTGGCGCTCGACTCCCAGTAGGTGCTCGTGCTGCCGTCGTTGGCGTTCTTCGCCACGTAGTTCTGCGTTGTCGAGGACGCCTCGACCGGCTTGTTCAGTGCCAGGTTCGTGGCCGCTTCGGCCGCCGCCGGTGCCGCATGGGCGGCGACGGGCACCAGCCCGAAGGCGGTCAGCGCGGCGCCCAGCCAGACGGCGAGGTGCCGCAGGCTCCGTTGTCTGAGTCTCACTGTGGTCCTCTCGATGTGCGGGTGGGGGGACGGTCGGCTCAGTGCAGGTATGCCTCGAGCTCGCTGAGCTGGGCTGCGGGCCAGCCCGTGTTCGCGGTCACGTGGACCCGCAGATAGCGCGTGGCGGCGGCCGACGCGGGCAGGCCGACGGTCACCGTGTTGCCGGCTGCCGGGTCGAATCGGTAGTCCTTCGAGGTGACGAGCGTGCCGAAGGTGGAGCCGTCGGTGCTGCCCTGAAGCGACAGGGTCTGGGTCCTGGCCTCCCATGCGGCGGCCGGCGGCAGCTTCAGGACGACGCGCCGGACGGCCTGCGCCGAGCCCAGGTCCACGGTGATCGCCTGGGGGAAGGCGTTGTTGGCGGATTCCCAGTACGTGCTCGCGTCGCCGTCGACGGCCTTGCCCGGGGTGTACACGTCGGTGGAGCCGGTCGCGGTGGCGGTCCGGCCCCTGGCGAGGTTGCGGTCCGGGTCGGGATCCGGGTTGCCACCGCCCGGCTGGGGCCAGGTGGAGCAGTCGCCCCAGGTGCCGTCCCAGCCGGAGTTGCCACCGCCGTCGGTGAGCGTGAAGGTGCCGGAATTTGCCGGGTAGGGGCAGTTGTAGACGCCGGCCGCGCCGACGCCGGTGGCCGTGACATTCGCCATTGTGACGGCGCCGGGTGTCTCTGCCTGGACAACGACCGTGCCGGTCCCGTCGACGGTGGAGCCGTCGACGGTGACGTTCTTGACGGCCTTGCCGGTGCCGCCGCCGGAGACGAACTCGTAGGCGCTGTAAGGGCTGTCCCTGATGGTGGTGCCGGTGATCCGGACATTCGCCTCGATGGCGCTGTCGTAGGCGTCCACACGCAGCGCACCCATCGGGTGGCCCCAGTTGGGGTTCATGGCGCCGGTGCGCACCAGTGTGTTCCCGGAGACCGTGATGGTGCCGGCGAGAGGGAGGAAGGGGTCGAGGAACTTCTGGTTGGAGATGGCGATGCCGCTGCCCAGCGCGTTGGTGTCCTGGACCAGGTTCCCCTTGACGGTGATGTCGCGACCGCCGTAGATCGCGATGCCGTTGGCCAGGTTGGGCTGCGAGATCGTATTGTTCTCGAAGGTGTCGTCGCTGTTGGTGGTGTTGAGCGACCACATGGCGAGCGAGTCATCACCTTGGTTGCGCAGGAAGTTGTTGCGTACGGTGACGCCCTTGGCGGTGCCGTTGAGGTTGAGGCCGTCGGCGGTGGTGTCGAGGATGCGGTTGTCCTCGACGACGAGGTTGTCGTTGTTGCCGGTCAGCCACAGGCCGACCTTGAGGTGCTGGATCCACATCCCCGAGACACTGGAGTCGGGGCCCAGCGAGCCGTTGACGAAGTTGTCCGGGTTGCTGTCGACGCGTTCGGTGACCTCGCCGATCACCGCGAAGTCCCTGAGATGCACCTTGCCCGCTGAGTTCGTCTGGTTGATGAACCGCGAGGAGCGCACCACCGAGTGCCAGCTGCCCGCACCCTGGATCGTCACGTTCTCCACGCCGCTCAGCTCGGAGCCCAGCTTGAATTCGCCCGGCGGGATCCATACCGTGCCGCCGCTCGACTTCGCGGCGGCTATGGCGTCACGGAAGCCCTGCGTGGAGTCCTGCGCACCGGTGGGGTCGGCGCCCTTGTCGACGACGGAGATTGCGCCGGACGGGGCGGTGGCGGGGGCCTTGACCTGCTCGAAGTCGGCGACGTCGACGGTGACCTGGGACGAGGCGGCTTCCAGTTTCACCTTGTCGCCGGCCCGCAGGTCACGGCCGAGCAGCAGACGGGCGTTGTCGAAGAAGTGGTGCGTCTTGGCGCCGGCGATCCAAGGGGTGTCGACGTAGCTGTACTTGGAGGTGAGCGCCAGGGACGCGGCGAGCCTGGTGCCGTTGACGTAGACGGCGAGTGAACCGGACTGCCCGTCGGGCACGTTGTAGGCGACATTCACGGCATTGGCCGCCGCGGTCAGGGTGAACTCGACGCTCTGGCCCGCGTTCAGGCGCACGGCCTGCCGGTCCGAAGCCTCGGAGGCGAGGGTGCCCTGGGTGTAATCGGGGCCGATCTTCTGGCCCGTGGTAGTAGCGGATTCCGCCTGGGCCGAGGTGAAGGGGAGCGTGGCACCGACGGCGGCTCTGGGCGCGGGGGCGCGCTGGGCGAAGGCCGGGCCGGTGGCGCCCAGCACGCTGCCCACGAGCGCAACCGCTACCACGAGGACGGACGGGCCGCGCACTGATCCGCGCCCCGGCGTATGACCTGGCGCGTACATGACATGCACATTCATCTCCGGTGCACCTTCCTGATGGGGGTGTCGGGGGTGGCAGGAGCGGCGCTCACTCAAGCATTGCCGCCATACGAGCACAAGATGTCGAGCATGTATTGCAAATAATTGACAGCCTTGAGAAGCAACCGACCAACCAGCGATCTGCTGGACGACTTTGCTCCCCAACCAGATGTAACCCGACATTTCTCCACCGTCTGACTGTCGTTCCTTAGTCGCAATCTTGCAAATCTGAATCAGAATCTTGCGTACATCTGTCCGTCGCCCTATCGTGACGGCACCCATCAGAGCTGCGCTCGGGCGTCACCCCAGAGGAGCCGTAATGAAGCCCCGTAACCTCGCGATCCTTCTGACGACAGGTCTCGCATTCACCGCCACGGCCTGCGGCAGTGATGCGGGCTCCGACGCCGGAGGCGACACCACGATCACCGTGGCGTGCCAGCCGGCGAAGACCGCGCCGAAGCTGCGCAAGGCCTGGAACGACGACATCGCCACGTTCGAGAAGGCGCACCCGGGTGTGAGGGTCAAGAGCACCGACCAGCAGCCCTGCTTCGACCCGAAGACCTTCGCCGCGAAGCTGGCCGGTGGGCAGATGGAGACGGTCTTCGTGGTGCCGGTGACCAACTACGCCGATGTGATCGCCAAGAAGCAGGCGAAGGACATCACGAGCTCGGCCGGCGTGGTGAAGAACTACAAGGACATCAAGCAGGACGTCCGGGACATGGTCACCGAGGACGGCAAGGTGTACGGCATCCCCAACGTCAGCTACACCGTCGGCCTCGTCTACAACCGCGCCCTGTTCACCAAGGCCGGTCTCGACCCCGACTCCCCGCCCAGGACCTGGGACGAGGTCCGCGCCGCCGCGAGGAAGATCGCTGATCTGGGCGACGGCTACGTCGGGTACGGCGAGTACGGCGGTGGCAACACCGGCGGCTGGCACTTCGCGCAGGCCCTGTTCAGCCGCGGCGGAGAGATGGTGCAAGGCGGCAAGGCGGCGTTCAACAGCCCCGAGGGCAAGGCCGTGCTGCAGACCCTGCACGACATGCGCTGGAAGGACCACAGCACGGGCAGCAAGGTGCTGATCGGCTGGGAGTCGCTGATGCAACAGATGGCGGCCGGCAAGACGGGCATGATGCTCGGCGCGCCGGACGTCGTCTCCGACGTGATCCAGAAGTTCCAGGGCAAGGTCGAGGACTACGGCATCACCGGCATACCCGACGGCAAGGCGTCACTGACCGGCGGTGAGGCCTACATGATCAACCCGAAGGCGAGCGCGGCGCAGACCGAGGCGGCACTGCAGTGGATCGACTTCCAGTTCAACACCCCGGGCAAGGGCCGCTTCGATTTCGCCCGCGGTAAGGCCAATGGTGAGGCCGTCGGTGTGCCCAACAACGACTACATGGGCGATTCCGCGACCGGCAAGACCCTCGCCGAGCAGCGCAAGGCGAACGCCGCCCTCCCGGTCGCGAACTACGAACCGTACGTCACCGGGTCCGTCGGCGTCGCGCCCAGGCTGGAGCCGGTCAAGGCCCAGGAGCTGTACGCGGTGCTGGACGTGGCCATGTCCGCGGTGCTGACCCGGGAGAACGCCGACACCGACAAGCTGCTCGCGGATGCGGAGTCCAAGGCGAACTCGATTCTGGCCAGAAGCTGACGGTAACGGACCCGGGGTGCCGCGATGTCGCGGCACCCCGCGGCGGCCCCGCGTCAACGCCCTGGGCCGGGAACTGGAGATCACGATGGAAACACTCACCATGGAGCCGCGCCAGCAGCGGCTCGCGCCGCGGCGCGGCAGGCCACCTTCGAAGCGGCGCCGGGCGACACGGCGGAACCTGACGGCGTACGGATTCCTGTGCGCCGCACTGTTCTGCTTCGCCATGTTCGCGTGGTGGCCGATCATCCGGGAAGTCCTGCTGAGCTTCCAGCAGACCAACCTCGTCGACGAACCGTCGTGGGTGGGCCTGGAGAACTTCCGTACGGTCGTGGACGATCCGGCGTTCGGCCAGGCCTGGCGCAACACCCTCGTGTTCACGGTGCTGGCCCTGGTGTGCGGCTACGTGGTGCCGTTCGCCGTCGCGATCGTCCTGAACGAGCTACGACACGCGCGCGCGTACCTGCGGTTCGTGGTCTATCTGCCCGTGATGCTGCCGCCGATCGTCTCCGTGCTGCTGTTCCGCTGGTTCTACGATCCGGGGCCGGGCCTGTTCAACCAGGTCCTGGATTTCGTGGGGCTGCCGGCCCTGTCGTGGCTGGACTCCACCAGCACCGCACTGATCTCCCTGGTGATCGTTTCCACCTGGATGAACCTCGGTTCCGGCGTGCTGATCTACCTGGCGGCCCTGCAGAACATCCCTGGTGACCTGTACGAGGCCGCGGAGCTCGACGGCGCCGGCATCCTCAAACGGATCCGGCATGTCACGATCCCGCAGACGCGGCTGATCCTGATGCTGATGCTGATGCTCCAACTCGTCGCCACCATGCAGGTGTTCATCGAGCCGTACATGCTCACCGGCGGCGGCCCGGAGAACGCGACAGTCACCGTCGTCTACCTCATGTACCAGTACGCCTTCGTCTACGGCGGCAACTACGGGGCCGGCAGTGCGCTCGGCCTGATGCTCATGATCGTCCTGCTGGCGGTCGCCGCGGTTCAGCTCCGTCTGACCCGAGAGGAGAAATAGGCTCATGCTGAACGCCACCGCCCGCCCTGAAAAGGCGACGAAGCCCCTGAAGCCGAAACCGGACCCGCAGCGCAGGAAGCCGGAGAAGCGCCGGGGTGCCTGGGCCGACGGCCATGCCCGGACCATCGTCTCACCGCTGGAGCTGAAGTCCCGCTGGGGCCGGAAGATCTACTGGGGGCTGCTCACGGCCGTCGTGGTCGTGTTCACCCTGGTGTTCGTCTTCCCCCTGTACTGGATGGTCACCGGCGCAATGAAGACGGGCGAGGAAATCGCCCAGATGCCGCCCAGCCTCTTCCCCGAGTCGCCCGACTTCTCCGTCTTCACCGACGCCTGGGAGCTCTTCGACATCGGGACGCTGCTGAAGAACACACTGTTCTACTCCGTGGGCGCCTGGCTGTTCGCGCTCGCGGTGGATGTCTCCGCCGCCTACGCGCTGTCCAAGCTGCGGCCGATGTTCGGCAACGTGATCCTGGCGGGCATGTTGGCCACGCTGATGATCCCGCCGATCGTCGTGATGATTCCGGCGTACATCACCGTGACCGACGTACCGATCTTCGGCTGGCATCTGCTCAACTCGCCCTGGGCGATCTGGTTCCCGGTGGCCGCCAACGGCTTCAACGTCTTCCTGCTGAAGCGCTTCTTCGACTCGATCCCGAACGAACTCCTGGAAGCAGCGGAGATCGACGGCGTGCCGCCGTGGCGCGTCCTCGTGTCGATCATCCTGCCGATCTCCCGGCCCATCCTCGGGGTGGTTTCCATCTTCACCGTCGTCGCGGTCTTCAAGGACTTCGTCTGGCCGCTGCTCGTCCTTCCCGACAGCGGGAAGATGACCATCAGCGTGGGCCTGTCCCAGACCGCGGGAGCGGTGACGCAGAACCAGATCATGGCCGGGCTCGTGATCGCGAGCGTGCCGATGATCATCGTGTTCTTCTTCTTCCAGCGCAGCATCATGGCGGGCCTGACCGCCGGAAGTCTCAAGGGCTGACCGAGCCCGCACCCGCCATCACCACGAAGCACTCCGCCACCGGTCCGCCTTTCCATGCCCCCGCACTGTCCGGCGACGGAGTCCCACCTGCCCGAAAGGACCGTCCCGTGGCAGCTGTTCCCTCGTCTCCCTCGTTTCGTACCGACGACTGGTGGCGCAATGCCGTCATCTACCAGGTGTACCCCCGGAGCTTCGCAGACGGGGACGGAGACGGTGCCGGGGACCTGGCGGGCGTCCGCGCCCGTCTGCCGTACCTCGCCGAACTCGGCATCGACGCCGTGTGGTTCACCCCCTGGTACCTCTCCCCGCTGGTGGACGGCGGCTACGACGTGGCCGACTACCGCACCATCGATCCGACCTTCGGCGCCATCGAGGAGGCCGAGAAGCTGATCTCGGAGGCCGCCGACCTCGGCATCCGGACCATCGTCGACATCGTCCCGAACCATGTCTCCGACCAACACGCCTGGTTCCAGGCCGCGCTGGCGGCCGGACCCGGCAGCCCCGAGAGGGAGCTCTTCCACTTCCGGCCCGGCCGCGGCGAGCACGGCGAAGTCCCGCCGAACACCTGGCCGTCACAGTTCGCCGGAATCACCTGGACCCGGGTCCCGGACGGCGAGTGGTACCTCCACCTGTTCACCCCGGAACAGCCCGACCTCAACTGGGCCCACCCCGCCGTCCACCGTGAGCACGAGGACGTCCTGCGGTTCTGGTTCGAGCGCGGTGTGGCCGGGGTGCGCATCGACTCCGCGGCGCTGCTCGCCAAGCACCCGGACCTGCCCGACTTCGTCGAGGGCATCAACCCGCATCCGTACATCGACCAGGACGAGCTCCACGACATCTACCGCTCCTGGCGGGCGATCGCCGACGAGTACGGCGGCGTGTTCGTCGGTGAGGTGTGGCTGCCCGACGCCGAGCGCTTCGCCCGCTATCTGCGCCCCGACGAGCTGCATACCGCGTTCAACTTCAACTTCCTGGCCTGCCCCTGGGACGCCGGCCGGCTGCGCCGCACCATCGACGACACCCTTGCCGAGCACGCCCCGGTGGGCGCCCCGGCCACGTGGGTACTGTGCAACCACGACGTGACCCGAACGGTCACCCGCTACGGCCGCGCCGACACCGGTTTCGACTTCGCGGCCAAGACCTACGACACCCCCACCGACCTCGCCCTCGGCACCCGGCGGGCCCGCGCAGCCGCCCTGCTCACCCTCGCCCTGCCCGGCTCGGTCTACCTCTACCAGGGTGAGGAACTCGGTCTGCCCGAGGCAGAGATACCGCTCGACCGCGTCCATGACCCGATGCACTTCCGTTCCGGCGGCACCGACCCCGGCCGCGACGGGTGCCGGGT
Organism: Streptomyces sp. NPDC002403; assembly: GCF_053593015.1. NCBI lineage: Bacteria > Bacillati > Actinomycetota > Actinomycetes > Kitasatosporales > Streptomycetaceae > Streptomyces > Streptomyces sp. NPDC002403. The sequence continues at coordinate 67,643 of NZ_JBSFBQ010000044.1, forward strand.
TCCACTGCCGTGGGCCGCGAACGCCCCCGCCTACGGTTTCGGCTCGCGCGGTGAGCCCTGGCTGCCGCAGCCCGCCGACTGGGCGCGGTACGCCGTCGACCGCCAGGAGAGCGACCCGGAGTCGATGCTCACCCTCTACCGCACGGCGCTGCTGCTGCGCCGGACCGTTGCGGGCTTCGGAGACGGCCCGATGACCTGGCTGCCGTCACCGGACGGGGTGCTGGCCTTCGCGCGCACGAACGGCCTGGTCTGCGTGGTGAACCTCGCCGACCGGCCCACGGATCTCCCGCCCCACGAACGGCTGATCCTGGCCAGCGGGCCGCTCGACGGACAGGGGCGGCTGCCGGGCGATTCCGCGGCGTGGTTGCAGATATAGACATGGCTGGACGCAAAATATGTACAGCATTTGCGCTATTCTTGCGTTCATGACACGACGACTTGCTCAAGTGGCCAAGAAGGTGGGGGTCAGCGAGGCGACGGTCAGCCGTGTCCTCAACGGGAGGCCCGGTGTCTCCGAGGCAACACGGCAGTCCGTCCTCACCGCGCTGGATGTCCTCGGCTACGAGCGGCCGACGCAGCTGCGCGGCGAGCGCGCCCGGCTCGTCGGCCTCGTCATACCCGAGCTGCAGAACCCGATCTTCCCCGCCTTCGCGGAGGTGATCGGGGGTGCGCTCGCACAGCGCGGGCTCACGCCCGTGCTGTGCACGCAGACCAAGGGCGGCGCCGCCGAGGCGGACTACGTGGACCTCCTGCTCCAGCAGCAGGTCTCCGGGGTGGTCTTCGCCGGCGGATTCTTCGCTCAGGGCGACGCACCACATGGCCACTACCAGCTGCTGGCCGAGCGGAAGATCCCGGTCGTCCTCATCAATGCGATGGCTGAAGGCCTCGACTTCCCGTGCGTCGCGTGCGACGACATCGTCGCCGTCGAGCAGGCGTGGCGCCACCTCGCCTCGCTCGGGCACCGGCGCATCGGTCTCGTGCTCGGTCCGCGCGACCACGCGCCGTCGCGCCGCAAGCTGGACGCGGCCCGGGCGGTGGCGCGAGCCGCGGGCACGGAGTTGACCGACGAGTTCGTCGAACGATCGATCTTCTCGCTGGAGGGCGGCCAGGCGGCCGGCACGCGTCTGCTGGATCGCGGGGTCACCGGCATCGTGTGCGGCAGCGATCCGCTCGCCCTGGGCGTGATCCGGGCGGCGCGTCGGCGCGGGCTCGATGTCCCCCGCGACCTGTCGGTCGTCGGCTTCGACGACTCCTTGTTCATGAACTGCACGGATCCGCCCCTGTCGACGGTGCGACAGCCCATCGAAGCGATGGGACGCGCGGCAGTCGACCTGCTGTGCGCCCAGATCCAGGGCGGCGTCCACAACCACCCGGGCGAGCTCCTCTTCGAGCCGGAACTCGTCGTGCGCGGCTCGACCGCGCAGCCGGCGGGCAGCTGACGCGGCGGGCATCGTCTCGTGCGGACACGTAGCGGTGCGCCGGCCGGGCCGTGCTGCGGCGGCTGGCGCACCCGAGGGCGGACGACCCGGAGACCGGCCCGGTCTCCGTCGTCGTCGCGCCGATCCGTTCCGTGCTCCAGCC
>NZ_JBSFBQ010000045.1:0-65987 GCF_053593015.1 Streptomyces sp. NPDC002403
GCTCGACGTCGGCATCTGTGATCTTCCTCGGGGCACCCGGTCGCGGTTCGTCCGAGAGCCCTTCGAGGCCGCGTTCGATGAACCGCCGCCGCCAGATGCGGACCGTGTCCGCGGCAACATTCAGCCGACGGGACACCTCCAGAATGGAGTGTCCCTCGGCGCACTCCAGCACGATCCGCGACCGCTGGGCCAGAGCCTGGGCCGTCGTCCGGCGACGCACCCAGCCCTCCAGCACCGCCCGCTGGGCATCAGTCACCAACAACGGCGGAATCTTCGGACCCGGACGACTCATACCCAACCAACGATGAATCTCCGACTCAGGACACTAGTGGCTGACACGCGAAAGAAGTGTGCCGACCATCGCATGCGAGCAGGCCCCCGCGGCTGATGAGGTGGGAGGCATGGACTTCGTGATGTTGATCGGGGTCGGGCTCCTCACCGGGGTGACGACTGTGTTGTTCGGATTCGGTGGAGGGTTCGTCGCGGTACCGGTCGTGGTTTGGGCGGACGCCGTACTCGGCGCGGACGCGATGCGGGTGGCGACGGCCACCTCGGCCCTGGTGATGGTGGTGAACGCGGGGTTCGCGACGGCCGTCACGCCGCGGCGGGTACTCCTCTCGCTCCGCGGCAGCGGCATGCTGCTCCTGCTTCTGGCGGCCGGCGCCTCGGCCGGTGCGCTCGCCGCACGCCTCGCTCCGTCCGCCCTGGCCCACTGGGCATTCGTCGCGTACGTCGCGCTCACCATCACCGACCTGCTCCTGCGCCCCGGCTTCCTCCGCCCGAGCATCCACGCCGGGACAGCAGCGGACGCCCCGCGTCCGCTGCCCTCCGCCCTCGGCGCACCGATCGGTGCGGTCGCCGCCTTCCTGGGCGTCGGCGGCAGCGTCATGACCGTCCCAGCGATGCGACGGGCCGGGCACACGATGAGCGTGGCGACCGCACTGGCCAACCCCCTGACCCTCGCCATCGCACTGCCGGCCACCGCGGTGTCCCTGTGCGTGGCAGCGGTTCCCGCCGCCATGCACGCGCAGGTGCGGCTGGTGGGCCTCATCGACCTCCGCGCAGCCTCGGCGCTGCTCCTGGGGGCCCTGCCGGTCATCGCGGTACTGCGGCGACGCCCGCCGAGGATTCCCGACCGCATCCATGCCTGGGCCTACATCGGACTGCTTTTCGTGGTCACGGTCGCGATGGTGTTCCTGGCCTGACTGATCGCTTCGCGGCGAAGTCCGCCGACGGCGCCACCTGTTGACATCGATGGCTGCCGACGACGAGGCCGTTCGTCAAGATCGGGCGTCGCCCCCGGTTCACCGATCCTTCCGTCCCGGCCCAGCCGGTACGAGAGGATGGCCGCATGGACGACTTGATGCGGTTCCTTCGTGACAGGCTCGACGAGGACGAGTCCGTGGCGCGCGCTGCCGGGGGCGGCGGCACTGACGGGCTCCGCTGGCTGGATCACGGCTCGGGGAGCGGTCTGGTGAGTGACGACGCCGGAATGGTGGTCACGCACAACACCGGAGTGAGCGACCAGCACGCCGCCCACATCGCCCACCAGGACCCGGCTCGCGCCCTGCGCGAAGTCGAGGCCAAGCGTGGACTGCTCAAGCGGTACGAGGAGCCGGAGACGAGTGCGGCGCTGCCGGACTCCTTCAACAAGCTCACGGCCGGTGTGGAACGCACGGTCCTGCTGGAAGTCTTCCGCCACCTGACCCTGCCCTATGCCGACCACCCCGACTACCGCGAGGAATGGCGGCCATGAGCATCCGGTCCAGCGTGCCCGGCCCCGACATCCGGGCCCTGAACGGCTTCGACGAGACCGCTCGCTTCCGTGCCGAGGGCGATCCGACCATCAGCATCGATGCCGCCACCACAGGCCATCACGACCACATCCGCCTTGCGCTCCACGACGACGGAGAGATGGAGGCGCTCCTGTCACCCGAGGCCGCACGCACACTGCGCGACAGGATCGACGAGGCCCTGCGCATCCGCTGACCGCGCTCGGCCTTCGGCACGGGCCCGCACCCGAGGAGCGATCCGATCCGCCGGAGGCGACTGCGAAAGGGCCGTCAGGCCACCGCGAACTTGGCGACGTACTCGTCGAAGGGCTCGATGCCGACCTCCGCACGCAGTGCGTCCATCCGGTCGGGCTCTTCGCAGGGCCACGGAAGCGGTGCCCCGTCCTTCACACCGGCGATCTGCGTGCCGTAGAGCTGCTTGCGGCCCTCGTTGACCAGCGTGCGGTCGCGCAGAAAGGCCAGCTCGCGCGGGCGGGCCGCGCCTGCCGACACCGCCTGCTCCATCAGTCGGAGGGCGCGGCGCTGGATGTCGAGCTGCCGATCGGCGTGCTGGGCGATCAACCAGGCCGCACGTGCGGCCTCCTCGCCGACCAGATCTGCCGTCGGCCATCCGTACTCATCCAGGATCTCGCCGAGCCGGTCACCGTGCCGTGCGGTCAACCGGCGCCACGCCAACTGCTCGGCGGGATCGTCGCTGTTCGCGCGGATCGAGGACCGGTGATCGGCCGCAGCCATGTCCGTAAGTTCCATGACCAGCGCGGCAATGTCGTGCGTCATTTTCAACTCCAGGGTCGAGCAAGTGACTTGAACTCGTTGTCAGGAACCCTAAGGCGCATAGCGGGTGCAAAGATCATTACGGAGAACGGTGACAGGAGTCCCGGCACACGGCGATAATGGATACACGCCCGGAGTCGGAGCGCAGGTCCGCGTGTCGGTGACGAGGGCGACTTCCCTCCGATTGCATCCGACTCCCGCGAGTCGAGGACCATGTGTGACTTACCGTCAATTCATCTTCGTACAGGGATGATTCCTTGGTGGTGGGCCTATGGGGGTGGCACCAGCACCACCCCCGTACACGGGCCTCAGGCCGCCTGACTCGCCCTCGCCGGCGCAGCAGACTCTTTCCCAGGACCGGCGAGGACCCGCCGGGCACCGATCACAGAGAGGGAAGAGCGATGACCGGTCACACACGCCGACGGATCCTCCACGGAGCGGCACTCGCGGCGGCCGGGAGCGTCGTAGCAGGCTACGGCCTCGGCCACTACGCCACCGCGGCGCAGGCCGCAACCGGTGGCACAGGAGCCGGAGGCGGGGACACGTTCCCGTTCCTGGACGGGGCCTTCGCCCCGGTCACCGAGGAACTCACCGCGTTCGGCCTGGAGGTGACCGGCCGGATCCCGCGCGACCTGGACGGCCGCTACCTGCGTACCGGCCCCAACGTGCTGGGCGTCGAGGATCCGCGGGCCCACCACTGGATGCTCGGCGACGGCATGGTGCACGGGGTGCGGCTGCGTGACGGGCGCGCCGAGTGGTACCGCAACCGGTGGGTGCGCTCCTCGCAGGTGGCACGGAAACTGGGCGAGCCGTACCCGGGCGAGGCGCCGCCGGACGACTTCGCCTGCAACACACACATCATCCCGTACAAGGGGCGCATCCTGGCCCTCCAGGAGAGCGGACCACTGCCGTACGAACTGGACGGCGAGCTGAACACGGTGCGGCCCTACGACTTCCGCTCCACACTGGAGGGCGCGTTCACCGCGCACACCAAGTACGACGCGGCGGCGGACGAACTGCACGCGGTGGCGTACTACCCGACCTGGGACCATGTGCGCCACCTCGTGGTCGACCGGACCGGCCGGGTGGCACGGACCACCAGGATTCCGGTGGCGGACGCGCCGATGATGCACGACTTCGCACTCACGGAGAAGTACGTGGTGATCGTCGATGTGCCGATCACCTTCGACATGGCGGCCGCCGAGGCGGGCGCACCCGTACCCTATGTCTGGAATCCGCAACACCCCATGCGGGTGGGGGTGATGCCCCGGACCGGCGGGGCCGTCCGCTGGTTCGAGATCGATCCGGTGTACTACTCGCACACGCTCAACGCCTACGACCAGGGCGACACCATCGTCATGGAACTCACCACGATGCCCGCACCGTTCTACGCCGCGGGCCGGGGCAACGGCGGACCCTCCGCGAACGGCACGCCCGTGCTCGACCGCTGGACCATCGACCTGCGCGCGGGCCGTGTCCGCAGCACTCGGATCGACGACCTGCCGCAGGAGTTCCCCCGTGTCAACGAGTCCCTCGTGTCGCGCCGGCATCGCTTCGGGTACGCGGCGAGCGCGGCGGAGATGTGGCGTGCCTACGAGACGGTCGACGGGATCCCGCCGGACGACAGGTTCACCAACTGCCTGGTGAAGCACGACATGCTGCGGGGCAGCCGGCAGGTGCACCGATTCCCGGTCGGCGCGGCAGCCGGGGAGCCCGTGTTCGTGCCACGCCGCGGGTCACGGGACGAGGACGACGGCTACCTCCTGTCCTATGTGCACGACCCCGACCGCGGTGCGAGCGACCTGGTGATCCTTTCCGCGCAGGACTTCACCGGCCGCCCGCTGGCCCGTATCCACCTGCCGGGGCGAGTGCCGCTCGGCTTCCACGGGAGCTGGGTGCCGGACGCGTGAGCGGGGCAATGCCCGGGCACCGGTGGTCAGGCCGATGCGCCGGGGGTACGGGCGGACACGGGGAAGCTGAACGACCCGAACGGCCGCGCGGCCATCGGCCTCCGAACTCCTCGCTCAGGACCGCCGTCCGCCGAACTGCCAGTTGTGCACCTCGATGTCTGCGTACCGCTCCGCAGTGAGAACGGCACGTGCCGTGTCCGGGTCCGGCGCCCGGACCAACGCCGCCGTGCCCAGCCAGGCGGTGCCGTCGTCGGACAGCAGTGGTCCGTAGGCGATCAGCTCGTCCCGATGGAGCGGCACCGTGAGATCGGCGGTCTGCCCCGTGCCCAGGCCGAGCACCAGGTAGCGGTTGCCACCGGTCCGGCCACCGGGGAAGTCCCACATGGTGCGCCCCAGCAGGTTGCGCCATCGTCGTACCAGCACATCGCGGTACACGCCGGCCTGGTAACCGGGCTCGTCGAAGGCGAACGTGCGGGCGGCAACGGCATCGGGCAGGTCGACGATGTGCACACTGCCGGTGGGCGTGTCGCCCACGAGTGTCGGGCCCCGGGCGATCATCTCCTGCGCGTACCGGTCCATATAGGACCAGTGGTCTTCCAATAGCTCGGCGCGCAGCGTCACTGAGCCGGGCCGGTCGCGGTGATAGCAGAAGAACTCCATGCCACAGGGTCTCTTCGAGAGGGCGATCAAGTCGAGCGGGTTTCCATGTGACGCCCGCTCGGCAGCCTCGACGGCTCCGTGAACCCCGGTGACCGGGCCGATGGCGCCCGGCCTGTTCCGTTCGCGCGATGTACGGAGGTGCGAGAGGCTCGGTGGGGAGCCGGCGGGCCGCACAGTCCGCCGCGACCGCTCCGTGCTCGTTCCCGCCGTACCGGAGGTCAGCTCGTGCCGGCATCGAAGAACTCCCAGGTCTACCTCGTCGGCGGTGGCGTGGCCTCGCTCGCCGCAGCCGCCTTCCTCGTACGGGACGCGGGGGTGCCCGGCGAGAACGTGCACATTCTGGAGCAGTTGCCGATCGTGGGCGGATCGATGGACGGAGCCCCCGCCCCGACCTCCGAGGGCGGATACGTCACCCGTGGTGGCCGGATGTTCGAAGAAGAGCACTACGTGTGCCTGTGGAACCTCCTGGAAACGATCCCGACCCTGGACGATCCGGCGATCTCGGTACGGCAGGAGATGCTGGCCTTCAACATCGAGCACCCCACGAACGCCAAGGCCCGGATCATCAACAGCGATCGCACCATCGCCGACGCCTCCCGGCTCGGCCTGGACGCCCGCGATCGCGTCGACATGACCCGGCTGCTCGCGCTGCCCGAGCGGGTGATCGGCGCCCGTCGTATCGACGACTTCTTCCAGCCGCACTTCTTCACCACGAACTTCTGGTGCATGTGGCGTACGACGTTCGCGTTCCAGACCTGGCACTCGGCGATCGAGCTGAAGCGATACTTCCTCGCCTTCGTCCAGGAATTCGACCGCATCCACACGCTGTCCGGGGTGCGGCGCAGCAAGTACAACCAGTACGACTCCGTCATCCGTCCGATCCAGGAGTGGCTCATCGCCCAGGGAGTGCGGACCGAGTTCGGGGTGACCGTCACCGACATCGACTTCTCCGACGCCACCGCCCGCAGGGTCTTCCGACTCCGCCTGGAGCGTGACGGCGCCGAGTCGGGGACGATCGAACTGGGCGAGGACGACTACACGTTCCTGACGATCGGGTCGATGACGGCCGACACCACGTACGGCGACCGTTCCACAGTTCCCGAGCTGATCCGCGACAAGCGGGACGGTTCCTGGCGGCTGTGGGAGTCGATCGCCAAGAAGGCCCCCGACTTCGGCCGTCCGACCGCCTTCTGCGGCAACATCGACGAGAGCAAGTGGGAGTCCTTCACCCTCACCATGACCGGCAGAACTCTGCTGGACCGCATCCAGGAGTACACCGGCAACGTCCCCGGCGAAGGTGCCCTGATGACCTGGAAGGACTCGCGCTGGCTCCTCTCGGTCGTCGTGCCGGCTCAACCGCACTTCCGGGACCAGCAGGAGGACACGTACACGCTGTGGGGATACTCGCTGTTCGGCGACGTCCCCGGCGACCACGTGCCGAAGAAGATGGACGACTGCACCGGCGCGGAGATCCTCGACGAGCTCCTCGGCCACCTCGGCTTCGACGACATCGCCGACGAGGTCCGGGCCACCACCAAGGTGACCACGGTGCAGATGCCCTATATCGACGCCCAGTTCCAGCGTCGCACCGTCGCCGACCGGCCTCTGGTCGTTCCCGACGGTGCCAAGAACTTCGCGTTCCTCGGCCAGTTCGTCGAGATCCCCGAGGACGTGGTGTTCACCGTCGAGTACTCGGTCCGCGCGGCCATGCTCGCGGTCTACCACCACTTCGGCGTCGACAAGGAGATCCCGACGATGTACCACGGCCTCTCCGACCCGAAGATCGCCTGGTCCGCCCTGAGAACCGCCTTCGCCTGATCCCGCCGGAGCCCAGTCGGCCCGGCGTCTTTGCCGGGCGGGGCGACTACCTCCAGACGGCCCGGGCGAGCGCCGCGCCGGTGAACGCGGCTCCGAGTCCGGCCACCACGCTCGCCGTGACGTTGGCCGCCGGGCAGAAGCGTGCCCCGTCCTGGGCCAGGCGCAACGTCTCGTACGAGAAGGTGGAGTACGTCGTCAGTGCCCCGCACAACCCGATGCCGATGAAAGCTGTACCGCGGGTGGGGCCGACCCGGCCGCGACCGCGCCGGTGAGCAGGCCGAGGGCGAGGCAGCCGCTGACGGCGTCGTCGCCGCGGTTCGGGTACGGCGGGCCCCACCGCCGTGCGATGAGAACGAGATCACCGCTCCGGGCAGCTTCCCAGGCGCCGCGAACGTTCTCCCATCCGGCCGGGGCCGGCGGTTGTACCACCTGGCCGTGCGCGGGACACTGGACACATGGGGCGATGAGGCTCGCCGCAACCGCGCCGATGCGGCGCTGATGGCCTCTGCGTGATCCAGCCGTCCGGCGTTGCGGGAGGTGGGCGCGGTGCCTCGCATCAAGGTCGAGGTCGAGTCGACCATCGGGTCCTCCATCGGCAGGCACGGCAGTCCGGAGTCCGCCGAGCACGATGAATCGAGCCGCGACGGCGGCTGGCCCGTGGGCGAAGGATGCGCTCAGGACACCTTGGGCGAGGACGGCCGGTCCGTGCGGACCATGGTCCTGATGCAGGAGCCGGCGCGGCCGGGCGACGAGGTGCCGGCCTGGCCGGTGGCCGTGCTGCATCTGAGCGACGGCCGACGTGACCTGAACGAGGTGGTGTGCGTCGCCGAGGCCGAGCCCTTCGTCGATCTGGTCGACCTCGCGGACCTGGGCCGCTGGCACGCGGAGCCGGCCGCATGGGCAGCTGCGCTCGGCAGGCTCTCACCCGGATCAACGTATCGGCTGACGGGCTGCGGCAGCCGGAAGGAGGCCGATCGACTGGTGGCGGATGCCCACCACACCTACCTCCAGCTCACCGGATGCATGGACTGACGCACGCCGGCGGAAGGAGGACTCGCTGTGACGACGGTCATTGACGGCCGTACGCGTCATGCGGTGGCACTCACGGCGGCGCGCAATCGGCTGCTGCGCATGAGCGTGCACCTGCCGGTCATCAACGGCGAGCCAGGGCCGCTCCACGCACGGATACTCGTCGTCGCGGACGTGCTGTTGCGGACGCTGGAGGCGGACGGCCACCAGCTGATCTGGGCCTGCGAGCTTCCCGACCCGTCACCGGAGCGGGTCAGGACGTTGCAGACCTTCATGACCGCGCTCGGAGTGCACCCCCCTGCCTCGTTCACCGGCAGCGGCGCAGAGGCGCTCGACGCCCTTGGCGGCCCGGCCCACGTCGATGTCTTCGGCGACGGACGGCACGATGTCGAACCGGGGGTCTGGGTGGAGGTGGGACGTGCGGACGGGACGGGGGTGCACGGGCGACGTCCGGCAGGGTGCGAGGATCTGCTGGCCATCAGGCTCGGGTTGCTCAGCCGGCCGTACCACCGGCCGCTCACCCTCACGCCCGGTGATGTCGTCGAGGCAGATCGGACACTGCTGCGCTGGCGGGGACGGGTTGCGCACTGGGCGTGTTCGCCGTCGAAACCGGTGCCGCGGGAAGTGAGCCGCGCGGCGGCCGACGCGCTGGCGGCGGACCTCGGCACGCCGGCTGTACTCGACCTGCTGCTCCGCGCCGAGGTGGCCGATGGCGTGCCCGAGGGCGCGAAGTTCGAGACCTTCGCCTCCTTGGACCGGATTCTCGGCCTGGAACTCATCCGTGAGATCGGCCGCCTTCCGCTGCGGGAAGCGGGGTGAGACCGTGCCCAGGCCTGCCCCGGCCCGACTGATCGTGCTGCGGCACGCCAAGTCGGCCTGGCCGGACGGCGTCCTCGACCACCAGCGCCCGCTCGCGGGCCGGGGCCGCCGGGACGCTCCGGCAGTCGGACGTCGGCTGCATGACGCGAAGTACGTTCCCGACCTGGTCATCTGCTCGACGGCCCGGCGTACCCGGCAGACATGGGATCTGGTGGCGGCGCAGCTGGGCGCGTCACCGGAGGTGGTGTTCGAGCCACGGGTGTACGAGGCGAGCGCGTCCACCCTGGTAGCCGTTCTGCGTGATGTGCGGGAGCGGCAACGGACCGTTCTGCTGATCGGGCACCAGCCCGGAGTGCAGGACCTGGTCCTGTCCCTCGCAGGAGGCGGAGAGGCCGAGTCACTCGCGCGGGCACGCGTGAAGTACCCGACCTCCGCGGTCGCGGTGCTGTCGCCGACCGGCCCGTCGTGGTCCCACCTCGCGCCGGGCACGGCGACGCTCGACGACTTCATCGTCCCCCGCGGTACCACCGTCACACAGTGAGGATGCCGGCCCGTACTCCCTGACCGGCGAACCGGGCAGGATCGCCGTCGCGCACCTCGACCGCCTCGCGGCTGCCGGTGGACGCCCCGGAGGGGACTCCCGCCCGGACGCGGGTGCCGTCCGCGGTGATGAGGCTGACAGCGAGAGTCGGACGGGCACGGGAGCCGAGAATCTCCACGGCGTGAAGCCCGGAAATACGCACTGGCATGATGCCTCCTCAGCGAGACGGGGACCGGGTGGGAGGACCGGGTCCCTGTCCGTGCCGGAGAGGGGCCGGCCCACCCGGATTGCCCGCAGCGGTCACGAGGGTTCTCCGGTCTCTTCGCTGAGGGCGCGTTCGCGGGATGCCTCGATCTCCGCATACGCCGCGGCCCGTCCTTCCCAGTGGGATCCCTCGACGGACTTGCCCGGTTCAAGATCCTTGTACACCTCGAAGAAGTGGGTGATCTCCAAGGTGTCGAAGGTGGGAATGTCACCGATGTCCTGCACGGTGGCATAGCGCGGATCATGCGCGGGGACACACAGGACCTTCTCGTCGGGCCCCTTCTCGTCCTTCATGACGAACATGCCGACAGCCCGGCACTCGACGAGGCAGCCGGGGAACGTCGGTTCGCCTACCAGGACGAGCGCGTCGAGCGGGTCGCCGTCGCGGCCCAGTGTTCCCTCGACGTAGCCGTAGTCGGCCGGGTACTTGGTGGAGGTGAACAGCAGCCGGTCCAGACGGATGCGGTGCAGTGTGTGGTCCATCTCGTACTTGTTGCGGGATCCCCGAGGGATCTCCACCGTCACGTCGAACTCCATGACTTCCTCCTGGCGATGGGGTGTTGGTACTCCGGTACGTCCTCGGAGCGGTCGGGGACGCCTTCATGCGGGGCCGGCAGTCCGGCGCCGGCGCGCCGCTTTCCGCCTTCGGCCAGAAGTCCGCGGAATCGGCTGAGCCGCGTATTCCACCGGTCGTGGTTGGCGGCGAGAACAGCGGCGACATCCGGCCCGTCGGCAGCGGCCAGGTCGTGGAGGTGGCGGGCGCACAGGACGGATTCCTCGCCCGAGGGACGCCCGCGGTCCGTGGCCGCCGCCCACGTCAACAGGCGTCGCACAGTTCGGTGTTCGGCCAGACACAGCGGGCAGCAGCCCACGTCCGCGTCGGCTCTCCAGCAGCTGGTCACCGAGCGCTGCTGCTCCTCCTCGACCGGGAGAATGGGGTCGATCCGGTCGAAGAGCACGCTGCGGGCCTGCGCGTCTTCATCCGTACCGGCCGGCCGTACAAGGCCGCGGCGCCCCTCCTCCGGGAACGCGGGTGCCGCGTCGGCGAGATGAGGACCGTGCTCGTAGGGGGCACGTGCGGCGAGCGATGCCGTGTGTGGCAGGCAGAGCGCGCCCTGCTGCACCGCATCCCGGATCTGCACGCGGCCGAAGCCGTGCAGCGGAGTCTCCGACGCCCGCGCGATCGTGTCATCACCCGCCACACAGCACGGACATCGGGCACGGCGCGTGTCCGGTGCGTCGAGCAGCCGTATCCCTCCGGCGAGCGCCGGGTCGTGTACCTGAGGCATCAGCCATGTGGCCGAAGCATCGGCGAGCAGGCGCCGAGTGTGCGCGGGACGGAATCCCGAGGCTTCCTCGCCCCGGGTACGGGTGCCCTGCTCCGTATGGGTTTCGATGACGAAATACGACAGCCGGCGCGCCGCGCACTCGTCGCGCTCCCGGCACACGGCGCACAGCCCGCCCTCAAGCAGGTGCAGAGCGTCGCTCAGGGCGCGCCGCTCGTGCTCCGCCGCCGCGCCCCGCCGCGACCGGTCCGGCCAATGCCGACCGTCCGCCTGGCCGCGGAGCGGGAGACCCTTGCGGGGCCGGGCCGTGCCGGTCACGGCGCGATCCCCTCCCCGCAGACCTTCCTCGCCCGGTCCTGCGGCGCCGTACCACTCGGCCCACCGGGCATATGTGCCGACGGCCGGGGCTCTGTGGGCGTGGGCATGGTTCCTCCTGGTCGCAGAGAGACAACCAGGGACCGTCAGCGGTCATCGACCGCGGTTGCGGTGAGCCCCATCACCGGCACGCTCGGCGTGCACTTCCAGTATGCGCTTCACCCCAGTTCACCGGCTTTCGTGCAGGGCGCCCGTGCTGACCTGCTTCGACGGCTGAGGGGAGCACGCTGCGGGACTTCACTGTCCCTGCGGTTCCTGCGGGTGAGGGGAGGGAGTGCTGCACCGCGTTGCCGTGCGTGCCGCGCCGCTCGGGTGAACGACCGGCGAGTGGCGCGCCCGTCCACTGGCGGCAGGGCGACCATCGAGGGAATGGCTGTATCCGAGGGAAAGGGCATTCCCCATGCGTCGTGCACTGATCATCGTCGATGTGCAGAAGGACTTCTGCGAGGGCGGCAGCGTTCCGGTGAAGGGCGGCGCGGACCGGGCCGCCGCCATCGCCGAGCTGCTTCGGCGCTCGGACGAGCAGTACGCCTTCGTCGTGGCCACCCGTGACCACCACATCGATCCGGGCACCCACTTCTCCGAGAACCCCGACTTCCAGGACTCGTTCCCCGTGCATTGCGTCGTCGGCAGCGAAGGAGGTGAGTTCCACCCGGACTTCGCGCCTGCTGTGGACTCCGGGCACGTCGACGAGGTCGTCTTCAAGGGAGCGCACTCCGCCTCCAAGAGCGGATTCGAAGGCTTCACCCAGGACGGGACGACGCTGTCCGACTGGTTGAAGGCCCGCGATGTCACCGACCTCGACGTCGTGGGCATCGCAACCGACCACTGCGTCAAAGCCACCGCGCTGGACGGAGTACGGGCGGGCTTTGCGGTACAGGTCCTGCTCGACTACACCGCCGGCGTCGCCCCAGACACCACGCGCACGGCACTCGACGAGCTACGCCGGGCCGGTGTGGCGCTGAGCGGCGAACCTGTCGTTGTCGCCTGATCAGGTCGGCCCCAACACGGAGTCCGTGTGCGGAGTGTGCCGGATCTTCTCTCATGGGGCGTTCATGCAGGTTCAGCAGGGGTTGGTCATGGAGGCCCGGGATCTGCGCCCAGGCTTCGGCCGGCCCCTGCTGCCCAAGCGCACCGAGGTCCGCGCCAGTGGGCCCCGCCTCCGGTGGCACGGTGGGCCGGTCGTAGCGTTCATCCTCTATTCATTGCAATGACTGAGCGATTGACGTTGCGTTAGCTTCATAGCTATTGCAACGATTTCAATGCTTCCGCCTGCGTAAACGTAAATCGTGTGCAATGAATATGTTGTCGAACTTTGGAAAGCAACGTAGCGTTTCCTGTGTCAGAAACAGTCAGCGCCATGGGAGACACCATGCAGAAGTTCGACACCCCCGCCCCGATCTCCGCCGTCCTGGACATTCCCGCCGGACGTATCCAGTTCATCGCCTCCAACCGCGCCGACACCACCGTCGAGGTCCTGCCCGCGAACCCCTCCAGGAGCCGCGACACCAAGACGGCTGAGCAGACCACCGTCGCCTGCGCCGACGGCGTCCTTCGGATCACGGCCTCGACCCCGGACACCCGGCTCTCCGGCCCCTCCGGATCCCTGGAGGTCACCGTCCGACTGCCCGTCGGCTCCCGCGTCGAGGCCAGGACCGCCGGCGCCGAGCTCCGCGGCGTCGGACGCCTCGGCGACCTTGCCTTCGAAGGCGCGTACCGCCAGATCAGGATCGACGAGGCGGAGAGCGTCCGCCTCACCGCGATCGACGGTGACGTCGAAGTCGGCCGGCTCAACGGCCCCGCGGAGATAAGCACCACAAGAGGCGACATCCGGATCACCGAGGCAGTACGCGGCACGGTCGCGCTCCGCACCCGGTCCGGCGACATCACGGTGGGCGCCGCCGCCGGCGTCCCGGCAGTCCTGGACGCCGGCACCGACCACGGCCGCATCAGCAACGCCCTCAAGAACAACGGCACCGCCGAACTCGACATCCGCGCCACCACCGCTCGCGGCGACATCACCGCCCGCAGCCTCTGACAGAACCGGAACCAGAGGTATCCGGCCGGGCCGACCACGACCGAGCTCCTGCCGCTCGTTCCCGAGGCCCGGCCACCCGACCCGCGAGGCCCGCGATCCGCATGCAGGTCCCGGACAAGAGCCGTACAGGACGCCTGATCCGACCAGGGGGAAACATGACGACGAACAGCACATCCTCGACCATCTCGCAGTGGACCGGCATGGTCCCGGTCGACGACACGGCCCTGGCGGTCACCGACACCTGCGGTCCCGGCATCCCGGTGGTCTACCTCAACGGCCAGTTCGCCACCCAGGGGTACTGGCGGCGGGTCCTCGCCGAACTGGGGACCGGGTGGCGGCACATCACCTACGACGAGCGGGCCCGCGGCAAGAAATCGAAGCGCTCGGCGGACTACTCCTTCGAGGCAGCCGTCCGGGACGTCGATGCCGTCCTCGCGGCCAGGGGCGTGGACCGTGCGCTGCTCGTGGGCTGGTCCTACGGAGCGTTCGTGGCAGCACACTGGGCCGACCGCAATCCGGACCGTACCCTCGGCGCGGTCCTGGTCGACGGCGCGTTCCCGTACGACTGGCTCGACGAAGCCATGGAGCAGCGGATCAGGAAGATGTTCCGGCGCATGGGCTGGTTCCTGCCGTTGCTGCGCCCGACTGGTCTGGCCCCGCGGATGACTCCCGAACAGCAGGCGGAAAGCAACATCGAGATCGGTGTGATCTCCCGCGAGCGCGAACTGGGTCCCGTGCTGGACAACATCACTGTCCCGGTACGGTACGTGGTCGCTTCGGGGACGTCCCTCGGAAGCCGCGGTGACGAGCAGGAGCGGATACGGACCAGCCTCGACGCGGTGACTGCCCGCAACGCAAACATCAGAATCAGTGCGAAGGTCGCCAGCAACCACGGTGCGATCCTGAAGAAGGAGTCCCCGGCCATCGCCGAGGCCATACGGGAGATCGCGGGCCTCGGCCACGAGCGACACTGAAGACACGACCACCGCACCGACGACAACTGCACACCCTCGCCGCCCGAGGAGCAGGACCTCAGGCGCTCCGGTATCGTTCCTGGACCTCTGGGCGCTGCCGGAAACCGGCCGCCTTGTAGGTGACGACAGCGCCGGCATCGGAACTCGGGGTGCGGACGAGCACACTTGACGAGCCCAGCTCCTGGAGCGCCGCGGCCACGGTGATTGCCTCGCCGAGGCCGCGGCGGCGATGCTCCCGGTGGACGCCCATCGGTTCGAGCAGTCCGGGCCTGCCCCGACCGGCCGACCACACCGTCACCGCCGCCACCGCATTGTCCCGGTCGTCGTACGCGACCAGGCACCGGGCGTCGGCGTACGGCAACCCGGCCGCCATCGCGTGCCGGCGCTCGTCCGTGAACCCCGACCCGTCGAACGCGCACCTTCGTCAACGGCGCGGACGGTTCGAGCGGACTCCACCGAAGTGACCGCTCAGCAGCCTGGTCCAGCAGCCGGGCAGGGCCCGCCTTGTTCCGGTGGCCTGCTCGGCCCGGTCGTTCAACGGGCCGTCGCGATGAGGCGTCGGAGCGTGGCGTGGGCGGGCGGACCCCAGGTGGGCTTGCCGCCGGGGCGGCCGTGGACGCCGGCATCTCCGATGAGGATGCAGGAGAGGGCGCGCAGCGCCGCCCAGCCACGGGCGCGACGCAGGGTCGCGTCGTCCGGGGCCGGCCGGTAGGCCCCGTAGAAGCGGTCGACGCCGCCGTCCGGCAGCAGTGCCCAGGGGGCGGCGAGGTCGCAGGCCGGATCGCCTGCGAAGAGATCGCCGAAGTCGATCACACCGCAGAAGGTGCCGTCCGCGGTGAGAACGTTGGCGGGGTGCAGATCGCCATGGAGCCACAGTGCCGGGCCCTCCCAGGCGGGCGCGGCGGCGGCGTCCTCCCAGACCGCGCGTACGGCGTCCGGGTCGGGGATCAGCCCCAGCTCGGTGGCCGAGGCGAGCATCTTGGCGAACCCTTCGGTGGCGTCGGCCAGTGGCCCCCCGCGGTCACGACCGGCGGGCGCCCCGGCGGGAGCGGGGCGGTGAAGAGCTGTCAGGAAGGCGGCCAAGGTGTCGGCCGCCTCCGCGGCGCGTGTGGCGGGGGCACAGTCGGCGGGCTCGCCCGGCACCCAGGTGGTGATGATCCAGGGCCGTGGAAACCGTTCCGAGGGCTCACCGAGGCGCTGCGGGACGGGGACCCGCAGAGGAAGGTGCGGGGCAAGGGCGGGCAGCCAGGTGTACTCCTTGCGCAGCAACTCGTCCGCAGTCCGTGTCGCCCACGGCAACCGGACGGCGAGGTCGTCGCCGAGCCGCCACAGCTGGTTGTCCCAACCACGCGCGCCGAGCTTCAGGGGGTGGTGGGCCAGGTCGGGGTGCTGGTCGCGCAGCAGGTCCCGGACCAACGCCGCGGTGATCTCGATCTCGGTGTGGGTCATGCGGAGCAACGATAGCCTCGCCGACGGTGGCGGGCGCGGGACAGGTCCACTCTCGCCACCGACACATCCCGGGAGATTGCATATCGCCATAATCGTTACCGTTTCACCCGAGAGCCGGCAACAGCTGACTGCGCGGACTCACCAGCGCCACCGGGCTCCGGTGTACTCGATGACAGACGCCCGGCGTGGTCGTTCCCTGCGCCAGGACTCCACTCCGGAAAGGCTCGGCCCCTGAACGCCTCACTAGCGGAAGCACTCTCCGCCGCCCTCCTCCTTGCGGTGCTGGCCTGCGCGGTGATCCGGCCGTGGGGCTGGCCGGAGGCAGTAGTGGCCGTTCCCGCAGCCGGGGTGGTCATCGCCACCGGCGCGATCCCGCTGGACCACGCGGCGGCCGAGGCCGCCCGGCTGGGCCCGGTGATCGGCTTCCTCGCGGCCGTCCTGGTCCTGGCCCAGCTGTGCGACGACGAGGGCCTGTTCCACGCCTGCGGCGCCTGGATGGCCCGCCAAGCGGCCGGCCGCCCCCACCGGCTGCTGGTGCTCGTGTTCGTGACCGCCTCACTGATCACAGCGGTCCTCAGCCTGGACGCCACGGTGGTGCTGCTGACCCCGGTGGTGTTCGCCACCGCCGCCCGCCTCGGCGCCCGCGCCAAACCGCACGTCTATGCCTGCACCCACCTGTCGAACACCGCCTCACTGCTGCTGCCGGTCTCCAACCTGACCAACCTTCTGGCATTTGCCGCCAGTGGCCTGACCTTCACCCGTTTCGCCGCCCTGATGGCCCTGCCCTGGCTGGTGGCCATCGGTACCGAGTACGTGGTGATCCGCCGCTTCTTCGCCACCGACCTCGACGCCGGCGCCCAGGCCCCGCCGGCCGACGAGCCCCGCGAACTGCCTCTGTTCGCCCTGCTCACAGTGGCGGGCACCCTGGCGGGCTTCGTCCTGACCTCGCTCGCCGGCATCGATCCGGCCTGGGCGGCGGCCGCAGGCGCGGTCGTCCTGGCGGCCCGCGCCCTGGCCCGGCGACGCACCACCCCCACGGCGATCGTCAGGGCCGCGGCCCTGCCGTTCTGCGCCTTCGTCCTGGCCCTGGGCATCGTGGTCCGGGCGGTGGTCGACAACGGCCTCGCGGACGTACTGGGCCACATGGTTCCCGGCGGCACCGGCCTCCCGGCCCTCCTCGCCCTCGCGGCACTGGCAGCCGTACTGGCGAACGTCATCAACAACCTGCCCGCCGTCCTGGTCCTGCTGCCGCTGACCGCCCCCACCGGCCCGGGCGCCGTCCTTGCAGTCCTCCTCGGGGTGAACATCGGACCCAACCTGACCTACGCCGGTTCGCTGGCCACCCTGTTGTGGCGGCGCATCGTGCGTGAACACGACACCGACGTGGACCTGGGCGAGTTCACCCGGCTCGGCCTGTTGGCCGTGCCCGCCGCCCTGGTGCTCTCCGTGGTGGCACTGTGGGTCTCACTCCAAGCGATCGGAGGCTGAATTCCGTGACCGTCATTGTCTGGATCGTGGAGGGGACTTGGCCCGCCTGCGTCGACGCCGCCCGCACTCACACGCCCGTGGGCGCCGAGCTGGTGCTGCTCCACGTCACCGGCCATGAGGCGCCGGGCGCCGCCCACGGCGCCTATGCCGGACTGCTGGGCCGCGCGCGCCCCGACCGCGACCCCGGAACCGCAGTGGAACACCTGGCTGCCGCGTCCGCGAAACAGCTGCTGACCAGTGCGGCCCAGCGGCTGGGACGCCCGTGTACCTGCCAAGAACGCTCGGGCCGCGTCGAATGGGAAGTCGTGACCGCCGCAGAAGGCGCCGACCTTCTCATTCTTGCCCGCGACGGCGACCGTACCCATGTCGGACCCCGCAGTCTCGGCCCGGCCAGCCGCTTCATCGTCGACCACGCCGCCTGCCCCGTCCTGCTGGTCTGGCCGGAGACCGCGCCCAGGAATGCCACCATCCCGCCGCTGCCACCCCACCACTAGTTCTACGAGAAACGAACCGCCCGGCGGCCGCAGACGGACCAGCCCGCAGCGACAGGACCGTTTTCGAGTCGAGAGAGCTCGGGGCGGTGGTCTGCCGGGCCCCGTCCACGAGCCCAGCGACATGTCGACGCCACGGGATCGATCAGGAGACACGGCCCGACGCGTCATGCCACGTCGAACCAGGGCTTGTCGGCGGCCCAGTGCTTGACCCACCCCGCGAATCCGGGTTCAGCCGTGGTGAACCCGAACCCGGATCCGAATGGGGCCGCCCCTTCGCCGGTGATGAACCAGACATGTCCGCGATGCGCGCCGGTGACGACGAGGTGCCAGTACATGCCGCAGCCGTCAGTCCCGAGCACGATCGTCCCGTGATTGAACATCCGGTCCAGGATCGGATCGATCTCCTCCGACGGCCTGGTGTCCTCATCCCACAGCCAACTCGAGGTGAGCGGGAAGGGGCGGCTCAGGTCGCGTTCCCCCCGGCCGTCACCCCAGTCGTCAGGCAGCTCTGCAAGTCCCACCAGCCCGAAGTCCGGCGGTCCGGAGCGAGAGCCGTCGGTGACCTCCGCAACAAAGGTCCGATAGGGCTCGGGCAGGACTATGCCGTGCTCCGATTCGAAGGCTCGCACCGCCTCCCAGCCCAGTGCGGACTCACCGCCGTCGTCGATGCCGAAGGCTCCACGAATCGCAGCGAGGTCATCAGGATCTGCGTGCTCGGTGTTCATGCGGCCTATAGATACCAGCCGGCTGTGACACGACCCCAGCGAGTCGCCCGGCCGCGCTCCTGCAGGGCGTCGCAGGCGGGTACGGCCGCACGGCCGTCGTCGACCGGCCGATCTGCAACGGCGTCACCATCCGGACCGGACCGAGTGCCACCGCCTTGCGCACAGCGAAACACACGCCGTACGCGTCGCCGGCCTTGGCCGGCCCGGTCGCCGCTCCGGTACGGAATCAGTCCTTGCGCCCCGTCACGGCGACGGTGACACCGAGGCCGATCATCGTGAGCCCGCCGACTCCTCCGACCAGGGAGAGCCGCCGGGGTGAGCGGGCAAACCAGTCCCGCCCGGTTGCCGCGATCAGTCCCCACATGCTGTCGGAGGCCACTGCGATGATGTTGAAGACCAGCCCGAGCACCAGCATTTGCACCGCGACGTGTCCTTGGCTCCGGTCGACGAACTGCGGAAGCACGGCGGCGAAGAACACAATGGTCTTGGGGTTGGCCACGCCGACCGCGAACCCCTCCAACAGCGTGCGCAGGCCACCCTGCGTTGTCGTGTCAGCAGTGAACGCGGCCTGCAGCGAGCCACGTTGTCGCCACGCCTTGACACCCAGATATACCAAGTAGGCGGCACCGGCCATTTTCAGCACCGTGAAGACGAGAAGGGAGCGCTCCACGATCGCCCCGACCCCGAGAGCCACAGCCACGATGAGCACATAGGCGCCCAGCGTATTGCCCACGACCGAGGTCAGCGCGGCGCGCCGCCCCTGTGTCAGCGCCCGCCCGATCACGAACAGCACACTGGGCCCGGGGACCACGATCAGCAGGAACGACATGGCTGCGAAGGCGAGCAAGCGCTCGGAAGACACCATGGCACCCATGTAAGCACGGGCCGGCTTCGCCCTTCAGCCCTTTTCGCTCAGGGCCCGGGTGCGGACCGAGGATACGGCCCTGGCCATGGCGCCCGGTGCGGTGAGCAGCGGGATTTTCACCAGCCCATGCGGAGCACGGCAGTTGTCGTCATCGAACCTTCCGGAGCACCACGCGGATTCTTGCAGAGAGCGCCGGGCAGCCAGATGGGCACCATGTGAGCGACCCTCAAAGGTTCTTCTTCGATGACAGGATGGCCGTCGGAGAACCGTTCGGCTGAGGTCAGTGGGGGCATGAGTGGCACGCACCGTGGGTGAGGCACTGGAAGATGTGCCGTGGGAGCGGCTGGAGTCGGCGCTCGGGCATGGCCCCACCGCGGAGCTGCGGCGCGCCCTGCGGAGACTGGTGGCCAAAGGTGCGACGGCGACCGCGGAAGACTGCAACCCTCTGTTCCCATACGCCGCGCCGGGCACCGGAGGTGTGATTCCCGTCGCGACCGCTGTGCTGCCGCTGGTCGTCGCTCTCGTCGGCGATCCGGACATGGGTGCCCGGGCCACGCTCGTTCAACTGGTGACGGGCCTGTCCGGGGCGGCGTCCGAAGCAGGGGAGGGGCGCGCGGACGCGGCATGGCACGAGGTGTGGCGGCTCCATCGGCCCAGACTCCTGGCCCTGCTCGCGGACCCCCTGCCCGGGGTGCGAAGGGAGGCCCTGCCCATCGCGGAGAGTGTCGACGTGCTACTGGAGCGTTGGCAGGCCGAGATGGACCCGACGGTGCGGCTTCCCGCGCTGCTCGTGCTCGGAACCCTCACGGCCGGCTCCGGCGATGCGAGCGCGGTGGAACGGGTACGAGAGGTCATGACCGGCGTGCTACGGACCGGCACTCCCGTCATGCGGGTCGCGGCCGTCCACTCCTGGGCCGCGTTCGACCCCTTGGCGCCGGTCCGCGAGCTGGACCTGCTGGTCGAGGTCCTGTCCGACCCGGCTGTGCGCCCGCAGTTCGAGGAGCTCTGGTTCATGCCGGACATCGACGGCCCGCTCACCCGTGAGGACGTTCTCTCCTGGACGGCCCGCCTGCTCGAGGACACTCCGCAGACGGCACTTTCCTTCGTCGTCCGACTCGTCGACGCGGCGCGCCGGAACGGGGACACCCTGCTGTGCCGGGCCGCGCTCGACGAGGCATGGCGGCTGCTGGTGGTGATGCGCTCCGCGGCGCCCGCGCTGCTGCCGCACGCGGGCGCACTGCTCCGCGACCCGGACGACGGCGTACGGTACCGGGCGGCCCACCTGCTCGCGGCGCTGGGTGCCCGGGCGGCTCCGTACGCTGACGAACTGGCTTCGCTCCTCGACGACTTGGGCGAGGACGAGTTCTTCGAAGGCACTGTGGGCGATCACGCCCGGTGGGCGCTGACCCGCATGGGTGACCGGCGCGCCCTGCCGGAGCTGGTCGAGCGTCTCTACGCGCCGTACCGAGACCAGTACTCCCGCGGATACTGCGTGAGCGATCCCCACCTGCCGGAGGTCGAGGAGGTACTGGCCCCACTGCGAGCACACGCGGAGATTCTCCTGCCCGGGGTACGGAAGCTGCTCCGCGACGACGGTAAGGGCGGCGCGCTGACCTGCTCCTTCCTGGCCGTACTCCAGGCGTGGGGGCCGGCCGCGGCGCCCGCGCTGCCAGAGGTGGTGGCCCTGCTGGACGACGCCCGGTACTCGCTGTACGCAGTCGACGCGCTGGTGGCGATGGGACCGGCCGCAGCCTCCGCCGAGTCCGCCGTACGCCGGTGCACTGTCCTCGACCACTCCGGCAACCACCACAAGGTGGCATGGGCGACCTGGCGCCTCGGCGGCGACCGCGACACGGCGCTGCGGATGATCGGCGAGGCGGTGCTGACGCAGGAGGGACCGCTCTACGGTCCCGTCGACCTTCTCGGCGACTTCGGCCCGGCGGCCGCACCCTATGCCGACCGGGTGCAGCAGCTCATGCAGCACGGCGACACCTGGTTGCGGCCACGAGCGGCGGTCGCGCTCTGGTCGATCACGGGCGAACCGGAGCCGAGCGTGTCCGTCCTGGAGGAGCATTTCCCTCCCATCGCCCTCGGCGGCGACAGCTACGGCAGCTTTCTCTACGCGCTGCGGGCCCTCGCCCGGATCGGAACCGTCTCCCCGGGGGCGCCGGCAGTCCTGCGCGTGGTGCAGGGATTCGACCGGCCGCTGTCGACGTACCGTGACCACCGGGCGGTCCTCCAGGACGAAATGATCAGGTCCGCGATCGATGACGTCCTTGCCTTGCCCTGCTCCTGACAACCGGTCTGTCGGCGTACCGAAAACGGGCCGGTCGGCCACCAGGTTTCCTGCCAATACAGGAGCGTCGGCGTTGTGCCGGACAGGGGCAACGGGGCGGCGGACACAGGGCGTGCTGTCGTGCCCAGGCGGTTGGCACGAGCGCGCGTCCGAATTGGGTCGTACTGTTAGCTATTGATGTGAATGTGTCGTGTGAGGTGCATACCTCGTTCCACGGGGGGACTCGACACGAGACGTGAGCAGACAACAGACGAAGGGGCCGGCCAAAAGTGAAGGCTGCACGCTACTACGACCGCGGTGACATCCGTATCGAGGACGTCCCGGAACCCGCCGTACGGCCGGGCACGGTGGGCATCGATGTCGCGTACTGCGGGATCTGCGGCACCGACCTGCACGAGTACCTCGACGGACCGATCTTCGTTCCGCCGGCCGGTCACCCGCACCCCGTCTCGGGCGAGTCCGCCCCGGTGACGCTCGGTCACGAGATGTCCGGTGTCGTGTACGCGGTGGGCGAAGGCGTCGACGGTCTGAAGCCGGGCGATCGCGTCGTCGTCGAGCCCTACATCCTGCGCCCCGACGTCGACACGAGCAAGAACAACCCGACCTATCACATCTCGCCCGACATGAACTTCATCGGGTTGGGCGGCCGCGGTGGCGGGCTCGCGGAGAAGATCGTCGTCGAACGCCGGTGGGTCCACCCGGTCGGAGATGTCCCGCTGGACCAGGCGGCACTCATCGAACCGCTGTCGGTGGCGTACCACGCGTTCCAGCGCTCGGGCGCCAAGGCGGGCGACTTCGCACTCGTGGGCGGCGCAGGCCCCATCGGGTTGCTCACCTGCGCGGTGCTCAAGGCGATGGGTGTCGAGGTCGCGGTCACCGAGCTCAGCTCGCTGCGCCGGCAGAAGGCGCTGGACGCCAAGGTCGCCGACCACGTCATCGACCCCGCCGTCTCCGACGTTGCCGAGGAGGTCCGGCGCCTCACTGGCGGCAAGGGCGCGGATGTCGCTTTCGAGGCCACGTCCGTCAACGTCGTCCTCGACACACTGCTGGACGCCATCAGGCCCGGCGGCGTCATCACCGTCATCTCGATCTGGGGCAAACCGGCGTCGCTGGACATGCAGAAGCTCGTCCTCAAGGAGGTCGACCTGCGTGGCACGATCGCTTACGTCAACTCCCACCCGCAAACCATCAAGCTCGTACAGGAAGGGCGCATCGACCTGGCGCCGTTCATCACCAAGACCATCGGCCTCGACGACCTCGTGACCGAAGGCTTCGAGACCCTGATCCATCACAACGAGACGGCCGTCAAGATCTTGGTGGCCCCTGGCTCCTGACGCGTCGGCAGATTCGCTCACGGGCCCCGGAACTCGTTGTGTACCGCCTCACGCCCGGAGGCCGATGGCGGCGAGCCCGTCTGACCGGACCCTGCCGCCGGGGCTCTGGCCCGGTCCCGGCTCGTGCTGCCGATGATGCCCGGGTTCCCGAGAGGGCAGAGGGACATCCGGAACTGGATTGGACGGCTGCCTGGGACGGCCCGCGGGATTGCCGCGGGCCACGTGCCGATCGGGGCCACAGGCCTCGCCGACCGGCCCGCTCGGGCGGCCGGGAACGTGTGCGCGAGCGCTGGGCTGCCCGGCGAAGACGGCTGCTCCGTTGGAGGGGATCCGTACTCTGCGGGTATGGAATGGACGACATTGGTCAGCACGATGCTGGGAGCGGTCATCGGTGTCGGCAGCACGCTCCTGGCGGATCGCTTGAGGTGGCGCAGGGATACGGGCGAGCGTGACAGAGAGATGTTGCGGTCTTCGTACGTTGAGTTCCTGGAAGCGCTGACACAGGCCAGGGACGTCATCAGCCAGGCAAGCCGTGCATCGAACACAGTGCAGCAGGAGCAGATACAGAGCGCACTGCTGGAACATGGAGTACATGTCAAGCAGTACCAGCTCGAACTGCTGGCTCCGGCACATGTCGTCACGAAGGCCAGGGACGCCGGCTACAAGCTCGCCCTCTACCGGGATGCGGTGGTGGATGGTGCGCGGAGGGACGACCCTGAATGTGCTGATGCGCGCCGAGTCTTCCGTGCGGCCCGGGAAGAGCTGATGGAAGCCATGCGCCTGGCCGTGATGCGGACTTGAGCAGCAGGAAGTGGTGGTCGTGTCGCCGGTGGTGTGCTTCGTGACGCGATGGCTTTCAGGGGCCGGGTCTGGGAACTCCGTCTCGGAACCGGACTCGGCGGCGGTGCCCGGGCGTGATTCGGAAGTGCTCTAGGTTGGCGCACATGAGCGTGCGGGGGCGGAGTTACCGGTATGTCGGACCGGTCGACCTGAAGGCCGCGGTCCTGCCTGGCAGGGGCGGCCGGCGGATCGGATCGGCGGCTGACTTCGGCAGCTGGGTCGCTGAGAGATCGGCAGCGGAGCTGGTCGAACCGTTCACCGTTGTGGTCGGCACGGACGCCGCGCTTCGGCTGGCGCCGCGACGAAGCGAACACGTGGCCTGTGCCGACGGAGAAGCGGTCCTGAGTGCCGGGGAGATCGGCTTCACCCGTGAGGCAGCCCGATCGGTCGTGGTCGATGTCAGCAACCATTCAACCGGGGTACTGCCCGGACGTCAGCTCCTGGCCGGCAGTCGCCTGTGCTTTGGATGAGGTCGGGCTCGGCCGTCCGTCGGGCTTCACGCATGAAGTGGTGTTCCGGCGCTGTCCCCGCTGCCAGGAGCACAACATCGTGCGTGAGGACGACTTCGTCTGCGTCTTCCGCGGCAGTGATCTGCCCGAGGCGTGGAACGTGGATCCCGCTGCATGACGGCTGTGGGCCGTAGCCACTTGCTGGTGACTTCGACGCGCTCGCACCCCTGATTGGCGTAGGTGTGCATGACGTCGTCCCAGGCCCGGTGCGGGGGGTGAGGAAATGAGCCACCTGCCATTCCCGGGGCTGTTGGATGCCCCTCTGCGCCTACCGCTAGAGTGCGATACTTGTTCGATTCGCCGTGAGGCGGGGGGAGAGGTCATGAGTGCGCAACTGAGAGAGACCGCCAGCGAGTTGGCGGAGATCTTGTGGCGGGAACACACCGTCTACCGGGAGCGGTCCGGTGGTGTGGTCATCCGGGGCGAGCATGTACGGCGGTGGATCAGTCTTGCTCCGGCGGGCGGCCGGGACGAAGTCCTCGTACGAGCGGGGCGCATCCTGGACGGTGGCACCACCGCTCCGGCGCGTTCGGAAGCTGTGGTTCCCCTCTCCGCCACTACAGACGTGCTTGCCGCGACCTGCCGTCGCCTGCTTGCTGAGGCGGCGGCCGATGCGGCGCCGGTCGTGCCGCGGGCAGCATCGGGGCGGACCAGTCGTTCCAGGAAAGCTGTGCGGCCCAAAGGTATGGGGAAGCACACCAGTTTCGGTTCATGGGTGATCCTTGCCTGCGTCACCGGTGTGGTCGCCCTGTACGTCTACAGCACTGCGACGCACGGCTAGGCACTGTTTCTCGGTTCCATTCAGGAATCAGCTCGCAACGTCTTCCCTGCACGACGGTGTCCAGGTCGTCACATCCCACCGGCGCCAACGGGCCCGCGCCGCCCGGCGCGAGGCACTCGCCGCGGGCGAATTCGTCAGCGTCTTCGGCATCGCCCACCAAGTCGGCGCAGAAGGGCGACTGCCCACGACGCCGGAGGACACCGAAGCAGGAAGACCATTGGACATCGTCGGGATACTGCCGTCATGGCCGTCACTCAGCAGATTGCTCGCATCTCGGCGGGGTATCTTGCCGACTGCCGCCGTTCAGCCGGCGAATCGCCGGACGGGGACCCTCGCTGGGATCCGCCGCCGTGGGACATGCTCGACCTCGACTGGGCGCCGGCGCTACTGGGACGGGTCTGTGAACTGGCAGCTCTCGACACTGTCCGCTTGGACGCCCTGCGACAGGCCACCGACGGTGACACGGTGATCGACCTGGGCTTCCTCAACACGCACCCGCATGCCATCGGCCCGTTCGGACCCGCTCCCGCAGCCCTTTCCGCCGCTCAAGTAGCCCGAGTCTCAGAACTGCTCGGGCAGATGGACATGCCGGCGCTACTGGCCGCCTTGCCGGCCGACGACACACAAGCCGCTGCCTTGATCGGTTACGGAGCCGACACGATCGCAGGAGGCCCGAGGAAGTACCTGCTCGAGCATTTCGATGCCTTGAGGGAGTTCTACCTCGGAGCGTCCCAACGGAACCTCCTCGTCGTGCTCTGGTGGGACTGATACCGGCTTTCGCCTCAGTCGGCTCCACGAGCGACCGAGGGACTACGTGCTGGTCCACAGGTGCAGAGCCGTCAGCGGATTCTTCGGTCTGTCCTTCCGATCGGGCTGAAGGCCAACTGCCGGTTCACCGCCGCCCCGGGCGCGGCCGAGACCCTGTCCCGGATGCCCGACACCTGCGGCGCCTGAAGCCACCCGGCGGCCCATCATCCAAGAACGCCGCCCGACGGGCCGCCGGGGTACTGGACGGATTCGTCTGCGTCGCGACTCTCCGCGAGGGAGGAGCAGGCCCCCGCCCCGGCCTTTCTCCTCCACGGCGACCTCACCACCTCGGCCCGGCGGACGTGGAGGGCAACGAAGGTGCTGCCGTCCCGCGAGTACGTTGCCGGGCGGTCAGTGGACGCAGATATGGGGAGTCGCGTTGCCCGCGACCGGGGGCTCGCTCGCGGCAGCGGCGCGCGCCACGTCGGCCAGCAGGCGCAGGCGTTCCGCACGGTCCAGATACCGGCCGTCGACCAGGACGGAGTGAATCCGCTGCGTATGGCGGATGTCGGTACGCGGGTCCGCGTCCAGAACCAGCAGATCGGCCCGGTCGGCCGGCAGGCCGAGCATCCGGGCGGGCGCAGTGGTTGCGGCGTGCAGGACGTCCCGTGTGGGCAGTCCCGCCTCGACGAGCAGTTCCAGCTCGTGGTGGAGGGAGAAGCCGGGAACCGCGTAGCCGGTGCCGGTGTCGGTGCCCGCGAGCAACTGCACACCGGCCTGATGGAGTTCAGCAACGAGGCGCAGCCGGTGCTCGTAGATCCGGTGGATGCGCGAGGTGTCCCGCGCGGTGCGACCCGCGGTCAGGGCGGACCAGATGGCCGGCCAGTAGTCGGTCATCCAGCCGGGCAGGTAGGCGAACTCCGGTGATTCGGTGGGCAGCTGGTCGGTGCGCTCCAGCGAATGATGGACGGTGAGGGTCGGAACGACGTGGGTGCCGTTGGCGGCGAGCCGGTCGAAGAGGGCGCGTGCACGGCCGGCGTCGTACGTCTGCACCGCCTGCCACTCCACCGCGTGCACCTGCCGGAACCAGCTCGCGTAGCGCTCGAAACTGGTGCCGAGGTCGGGGTCGATACGGACCTTTGCCATGGCCCGCCGGATCTCGGCCTCCTGGGCCGAGGTGGCGAGGAGGAGGGCGTGGAGGTGCTCGATGGACTGCTGCCCGGTGTCACTCGCCCGGGCGATGGGAAGGGTGTCGGGGCAGTGGCCCGCGTGGCGCAGGCCCTGGCGGCGGGATTCGTCGGCGATCGCCTCGTACGCCTCTGGCGTGAGCCGCGAGTACACCTTGATGAAGTCGGCGCCGTTCGCCTTCGCTTCACGCACCGCGCGGCGCGCGGACGGGGCGTCGGCGACCTCGATGACGCGCTCGCCGATGTCGTTGGCCCACAGCGAGGGCTGCCCGTCGATGATCGAGCTGGCGATCACCCAGCGCGGGCCGAGGAGCTTGCCCGCGCGAACCTTGTCGCGCCACTCGTGGTGGAGAGGTCCGCCCCACATCTCGCGGACCGCGGTCACACCATTGAGCGGGAAGAGGGGCGGCAGCACGGTCTCGGGCCCTTGGTTGTGGACATGGGACTCGATGAGGCCGCCCATGACGATGTACTTGCCGGTCAGGTCGTACGTCGTTGTCCCCCGGGGAATCGGGACCTCGGCCGAACGGCCCATCCGGATGATGCGGCCGTCGCGTACGAGGACGGTGCGGTCGGTGCCCGCGCCGAGGACGGTGGCGTGGGTGAGGGCGATGTCGCGGCCGGGGTGCTGACCGGAAGCAGCCGCCGTACAGTCCGGTGTCGTCCGGGCGGCGGCTGCCGTGGGCGCTGCGGCGGGCAGGAGAACGCCGCCGGTGAGGGCGGCCGAGGAGGCGATGACTTCGCGTCGAGTGGTCATGCCACCACTCTCGTCCGGGCCGGATCACGGGTCACTGGCTCCAGGCAGTGGGTACGGGGTGTTGGTGGCAACACCGCGGGGAGTGGCACCACCACGTGAGCGGCCCTGTCGACCGCTGAGGCGTGACTCCGGGACCGCGCCCCTCGTCGCCGAAGTGCAACACCGAGTGGCTTCGATCCGGTTCGGAAGGCGGTCCGCAGCTGAGTCCCCCGGCAGGAGGTCCTCGGCCGTGGGCAGGGCGGTCGGTTCACACAACGAGTGTGTGCAGTTCCTCGTGGCGCTCTCCGGGATCCAGTGGCAGCGGCGTCCGGCTCTATCGGTGCGGTGCATGGCGACGCCATTGCGTGTTCAGGTCGATCGCCTGTCGTCTGCGCGGACCGCAGCAGCCGCGGGCGGCCGCAACCGACAAGGAGAGACGCTGTTGAACAGCCCCACCTCGCCCCCGCCCGGGAGCCCGGACGAGCTCCAGCGGCGCCTACGCCACCTCCTCCGCCCGGCTCGTCGCCGTCTATCCGGCATCCGGCGGCGTCTACGTCTACGTCTACGGACGCGAGCGTCTTGGGGGAGCTCTGGGGATACCTGGCCGGACGCGCCTTCCTCTCGGCCGAGGACCGAACACCGCCCCCACCGCCTGGATTCCGCTGCGGCCGGCCAAGGCTCACGGTAACCACGGCGAGGTCATCGGACTGCGGGCGGTCCACGATCACATGGCTCTTTGGCCCCGTCGGCCACTCCAAGTGTGGTCATCCAGCGGCACCCCCGCTACATCGGCAAGGAGTGCCGCGTCGTGGACCGAAGCCGATGTCTGGCCCCGGCTGCACGAGGTCCTCCTCGCCGAGCTCCGCAGCGCGAACGCCTTGGACTCCTCCCGGACGGACCATCGACGGCTCGCACATCCGGGCGTCAAGGGGAGGAGCAAGGACCGGTCGAAGCCCTGTCGGCCGGGGCGGAACGGGTAGCAAACACCACCTGGTCACCGACGCCACCGGCGTCCTCCGCCACCCTGACCGGGGCAACCGCAACGATGTCACTGAGCTCATGCCGCTCCTCCAAGCCGTGCCGCCCGTGCGCGGCAAGTGCGGTCGGCCGGACGCCGCCCGGACGGGGTGCTGGCCGCCCGTGGACGCGACCACGACAGGTACCGGCGGCTGGTATGGGACCTCGGCGTGAAGCCGCAGACGGCCGGGCGCGGCACCGAGCACGGTTCCGGACTCGGAACCCAACTCCGGTTCGTGGAGCACGCATTCGCCCACGTGCACCGGTTCTGCCGCCCGCGGACCCGCTGGGATATCCGCGACGAGATCCATGAAGCCTTCCCTGCCCCGCGTGCGCTCTCATTTACTGGAGGCGCCTCAAGTCATCGCAGTTGGAGTTCTTGGAACTTCAGCAAAGCGACAGGCTGGTCACTCGGCTGACCCGAGCGAGGCCAAGAATCAGGCCCCGGTGATGGTTCGGCCCGGCATCGGCTCCGCGAGCGCGGCCCGCCAGGCCGGCGCTCCGAAGGGGTCGGCGAAGTACTGCGTCTCGTGCACCACGTGCTGGCCGGCGAACTCCATGATGCTCACCGAGTACGAAGGCACGCCGTCGTAGGTGATGAGACATTCGCTCACCCACAGATTCGCATGGCCGGTGATCCGCTGGACGGTGAAGTGTCGGTCGGCCGGGTGCCCGCCGCGTTGCGCCGAGATCGTCGCTCGGCCCCGGAACCGCTCACCTGACTGCGGGTAGTCCAGGATCGCGTCCGTGGCGTAAATGGCGTGCTCGGCTTCGGTGTTCCCTCGTTCCGAGGCCCGCCAATGCTCCTCGATCGCGGCCCTGGTTCGGGAGTCAGCATCCATGGCACCGCCCTTTCGTAGCAGTGACAGCCTAGGCACTCCGGGCCACAGCCGACCCGCGACGAGGCGGGCCCTGGCTGCCAAGTCGTCCCTTTGGCCGGATCGAGGGGGGCGGTCACCACGGTCTGCGCTCTCCCGGCACCGGACCGCCACGATGGCGCTCCGGTCAGGTGATCTCGTCGTCCGGTGCTAGCCGGGGGCAGCCGGTACCCGGGAAGTGGAGGCCCTCGCGCAATTGAGTACGAGTTGCGCCTGAGTGCATCAGGTGGCGAGTGAGCGGTCCGGTTGGCGGGCTTGGGCCGAAGCGGTCAGCCGCACCTGCCGACAGGGGCACGGGACCACTTGTTAGATATTTAGCCAAGGTGCTAAATATTAGGTATGACAGAAGCTCAGGACGAGGCGGGAGCCTTTCGGGCTCTCGCCGATCCGACGAGGCGCCAGATCCTCGAGGACCTCAGGGGCGGCGAGCTCGCGGCCGGGGAGATCGCAGCCAGATTCGCGATCAGCGCGCCCTCCATCTCACGGCATCTCGGCGTACTCAAGGGAGCCGGGCTGGTCACCGAGCGACGGGAGGGCAACCGGATCCTCTACATGCTGGCCGAGGATCGGCTGGCCACCTGCATCGGCCGGTTCCTCAGCGTCGTCTGCCCCGAGCAGATCGTGCTTCGCCACACCAAATGGCGCCCCGGGGCGCAGAGCGAGGGGTCATGATGCAGCCGCGACTGTCCAGTGTCATTGAACGACGACTACTGGTGAACTATCGAGTCGCTCCGGATGTCGCGGCACGCCTGCTCCCCGGGCCGCTGCGCCCGCAACTGGTGCACGGCCACGCGGTCGCGGGCATCTGCCTGCTACGCCTGGGGAAGGCCCGGCCCGCCCGGATGCCCAAGGCTTTCGGACTGCGGAGCGAGAACGCGGCACATCGGATCGCCGTCGAGTGGGACGGGCCGGACGGCGTCGAGACCGGCGTCTACATCCCACGGCGCGACACTTCCTCTCGGCTGAACGCCTGGGCCGGAGGCCGCCTCTTCCCCGGTGAACACGGCCGCGCCGACTTCGAGGTGCACGAGAGGCCCGGTCAGATGCGCGTCGCGCTGGCGACATGGGATGGCGATACACGAGTGGACGTCACCATCGAGTTGTCCGACGAGCTGCGGGGAAGTGAGCTCTTCGCCGACCTTGCCGAGGCTTCCCGCTTCTTCCGGAGCGGGGCAAAGGGCTTCTCGGCCACCAGCTCCGGCCGTCACCTGGACGGAATGGAACTGCGGACCGACATCTGGCACATGGAAGCCGGCCGGGTTCGCTCCATCGGGTCGTCCTTCTTCGACGACCCGGACCGCTTCCCGCCGGGGAGCGCGACCCTGGACTGCGTTCTGGTCATGCGTGACATCCCTGCCACTTGGCGGCCACTCCCGGCCATGGCTCCCGGGAGAGATGCTCAACTCGCCAACTGAAGCGGTCACTCGCACGCATCTGTGGCTGAGAGCCTTCAGGTGGTCACTGTGTCATCCAGTTGGCCACCATGTCTCTCCGTCAGTGTTCCGGTGACCGGGCCGGAGAATTGGACGGCCGCTGTCCCAGCCACGTCCCGTCCCGCATGATGACTCTGCCGCGTAGTTCCGGCTCGCCGCGCCAAGCGCGCACGGTCTTTGGTACCACGCGCACATACAGAAAGGGTGCCTCCTCCGTCCGCGGGTCCCACCCGAACTTGTCGGAGAATGCCTGCGCCGCGTCATCGGGCACCTCCTGGCTGGGGAAGCACTCCGCCTCACCCTGAATAAGCACCACATCGAAGGTGTCCGGCAGTGCCAGCCGCACGCGCGGCTCCGTGCGGACGTTCCGCGCAGTCACGGAAGTTGCACTGGTGCACATCCATACCGCCTGCCCATCCCACATGAACCACAGCGGCACCTGGTGCGGCCCGTGATCAGGGTGAGCTGTCGACACCCAGACATCCCGCTCCGTAACGAGCCGCTCCAGCGTGTCGCGCCTGCGCTCCGGCATCTGACGATGAGTCATCTCCGTGGTCTTCATGAGTGCAGACCCTAGCCGGGAGGCTTGAAGCACGGATGAGGCGCGGGACCTACTCCCAGCGGCCGATGAACCTGTCAGCCTGCACCTTGGGAGGCGTCGGCTTACGCGTGACCGTGGCTCTGGCGAGATTTTCGTAGCCGGAGATCATCTCTGTGAAACGGCCGGCCGACCCGTCGTCCAGGAACAGCTGCCCGCAGCCGAGGGCGGCCTCCTCCTCGACCTCGGCCGCGGTCACGTACTGGGTGAAGGCCTACCAGGTCGAGCAGACGGGCGTCCGGGCGAACCCCGGAACGGGTAGCGGCTCTCCGTCGGGCAGGCCGGCGAGCCACTGATGGTGGTGCCCGGCGCGGATATACGGACTCGGCAGGTCTGCCCGGCGGCGAGGGAGAAGCGCAGGCACACGCCGAAGCGCTTGCGCTCCTCGGAAACACCGAAGCGGATCCAGGACTCCCGGACGGTGCGGTCGGCGGCGAGAGCGAGCAGACTGCGACCGGTGGTGTCGCAGAGGCAGCCGACGGGTGCGGATCGGAGGAGTGACAGGCTGCGCCATGCCGACCAATCGGCGGGCAGGGTGCGCTCCCAGCCGGCGTCGGGGTGCCGGAAGCCCACGGCGTCCCCAGTGGGGCGTCCAGGCGCAGGGTCACGGTGACGTGCGCGGTTGCCGTGACAAGAGCCTCGGTCCCGGCAGCTTCGTCGTGCGACAGGGGCAGGGTGGCCCTGTCGGCGAGGGTACGCAGGCTGATTCGTGTGTCGCCCACATCGGTGGTGCTCGCACCGTCTTCCCACCGCCGGGGTCGAAGGCGGCCAAGTCGATGGAGTAGAGGGACGTGGTATCCACGGAGGGGACCTCCCTGCGGGACACGAGTGGGCGTCCTTATGGTTGGCTGCCGCGCCTTGGGGGCGCCGGCCGGCGGTCTTCGCCGGTCGGCGGTCTCCTGCCGACGTCAGGCGGTCTGTGGCGTGAGGGAGTGGAAGGGCCGTCCGTCGAGCGTCCAGTGCAGGTCGGGCGTGATACCCAGGGCGGCGTAGACGTGGGCGGCGACATCGGCATGGCGGAGGCTGTCCGGCGGGGTGGTGGAGGCGATGCCGGGGCCGTTCGCAGCGATCCAGGCGGTGCGCTCCAATGTGCTGCGCCCGCCGTGGCCGCCCTCGTCGCGGTGGCCGTGGTCGGTCACCACGAGGACGGTCCACTCCTCGGACCGGGCGTCGGGACGTTCACGTACGGCAGTGAGGAGCTGTCCGAGTTGCCGGTCGGCGGTCTCGATCGCGCTTCGGTACTCGGCTCCGCAGGCGAGGAAATGGGCGGTCTCGTCGACGGCGCCGAGGTAGACGAAGGAGGCGTCGAGGTCTTCGCCGGAGCTGAGAACTCTTGCGGCTTCGTCGGTCACGCTCTGGTCGCATTCCGCCCAGCCCTGCGGGGTGTCCTCGCGCGGAGCGATGTAGGAGAGCCTGCTCGGGGCCGCGAAGACCGGGCCGCCCTGCCGGGCCAGGAACAGGGGTTCCCAACCGCCGACCGCGAAGGTCCGCAGCCCCTGCTCGGCGGCCAGCCGGGTGGTGAAGTCGGGGAACACCCCAAGCCGGTTCCCGCTGAAGTTGTTGCCCCAGACACCGTGCTTGGCCACGCCGACACCGGTGACGATCGTGGTCCAGCAGGGGCCCGACATGGTCGGTGTGTCGTCGTCGATGTGGACGGGCGCGAGGAAACCGGCGTTCGCGACTTCGTCGAGGTTGGGCGTTTCCAGCATCGGCAGCAGATCGAGGCGGACGCCGTCGATTCCGACGACCAGGACGCGGGGTGTGGGCATGTTCTCGGTTCCTTCGTGGGTCGGGCAGAGAATGGGAGCGGGCGTCAGACGGTGCGGCGCAGCCGGATCAGGCGGCTGGCGTAGTCGCCGGAGGGCAGCCGCAGGTCGATGCCCCGGCGGGTCAGGACGGCGCCGCTGTGGGTGATGCCCTCGTCGATGTCGAGATAGTGGGCCGCGGGATCCAGGGCCGGCAGGGCGAGCCCGGGGGCCGGGTGGCCGAAGCGGGCTGCGGGGCGCCAGGCGAGGACGGCGTGTTCGGTGTCGTCCTGGGACGCATAGTGCACGGCTGATACTCCGTCGGGACCGTGGAGGCGGTGCTGGCGGCCGTGCTGGACCAGGGGGCGGATCTGCTTGTAGCGGGTGACGAGCGCGGTGGCCTCGTCGAGCTCCTCCTCGGACCAGGCGGTGAGATCCCCGCCGAGGCCGAGTGCTCCCGCCATGGCGACATGGAAACGGAACCGGAGAGGGGTGGTGCGGCCGGTGGTGACGTTGGGGTTGTCGGTCACCCAGGCCGCCATGGCCTGAGCGGGGAAGAGCTGGCTGAAGCCGTGCTGGATGCTGATCCGGTCGACGGGATCGGTGTTGTCGGAAGTCCAGGCCTGGTCGGTGCGGGCGAGGACGCCGAGGTCGGCCCGTCCGCCGCCGCCCGCGCAGGCCTCGATGCGAAGGCCGGGGTGGTCGGCACGGAGGCGGTCCATGATCCGGTAGACGGCGCGGGTGTGGTCGATCCACAGCCGGTCGGGGTCCGGATGGCCGGCCCATCCGGCTTCGGTGACGACCCGGTTGGCATCCCACTTGAACCAGTCGATGTCGTGGTCGCGCACCAACTGGTCCAGGGTCCGATGGGCCCAGGCCTCGACGTCAGGGCGGGCGAAGTTCAGCATGAGCTGGTTGCGCAGTTCGGTCGCGTCCCGAGTTGCTGCGTGGATGACCCAGTCGGGATGGGCACGGTAGAGGTCGCTGTCGCGGTTGACCATTTCCGGCTCCACCCACAGCCCGAACGCCATGCCCAGGCGGTGCACTTCGTCGGCCAGTGGGCGCAGTCCGTCGGGGAACGCCTCGGGCCGGGGTGTCCAGTCGCCGAGGCCCGCCCGGTCGCTGGTGCGGCCGCCGAACCATCCGTCGTCGAGGACGAAGAGTTCGGCGCCCAGGCGTGCGGCCAGCCGGGCCAGGTGCAGCTGGCCGGGCTGGCCGACGTCGAAGCCGGTGGCTTCCCACGAGTTGTAGACGACGGGCCGGTCCTGGTCGGGGGCGGGCAGGACGCTTGTGCGGATGTGGGTGTGCCAGGCGCGGCTGGCGGCGCCGAAGCCGCCGCGGGTGTAGAGGCCGGCGAAGACGGGGGTGTGCAGGCTCTGGCCGGGCTGGATGGTCCAGCTGAGTCCCTCGTGGCCGAAGCCGCCGGTCCAGGTGGTCCGGCCGACCGGGTCACGGTGCACGGTGATGCGCCAACTTCCGCTCCAGGCCAGGGCGGTGCTCCAGACCTCGCCGTCCTCCTCGTCCGCGGTGCCGTCGTCGAGGGCGAGCCAGGGGCTGGCGTGGTGACTGGTGACGCCGCGGCGGCTGGTGAGCACGGTCTCGGCGACCGGGAGCCGGTCGCGCTGTAGCTGGAACTCGCTGTTCCAGCCGCCCACGAGGTGGCTGAGCCGGTAGTCGGGCAGTGCCGGCAGCGTCCAGGAGGCCGAGTCCAGCCGGTCGACGGTGATGGGGCCCGAGTCGTCGGCTCCGGTGTGGGTGAGTTCCACCCAGCGCTCGATGACGTCACTGCCGGGGCGGACGCGGTAGCCCAGTTCGGCGGCCAACGGGTAGCTGCGGTCGGCCAGTTGCATACGGAGTTCTCCGTCCCGGACCGTGTGGCCGGTGTAGGACCACTGGGCGCCCCGGGTGCCGTCGGCGAACCGCACCTGGAGGCCGGCCGGCCCGAACCGAGCACCGGTCTGCGGGGCCAATTCGTCCGGGGTGGGGTCTGTCTCGAAGCTGCTCGCGGCAGGTGAGGCGGCTGCGGGCAGTCCACAGAGGGCGTCGGTGTCGAGCGTTTCCCCCCAGTGCAGATGCCGGGGGCTGCCGTCGGCGCCGATGCGCACGGCGTAGACGCTGTTCGGGGTCCGCAGGACCACCAGCCCGCAGGTGGGGTCGAAGGAAACGGATGAGGGCGTGGGAGGCACAGGAGGTCCCGAGGGGTGTCGAGCGTCGGTGAGGGCCCGGTCAAACAGAGACGCCGAATGACGTTTGAAGTGGCCGGAGTTGGGCCAGAGCGTAGGGCCGCTCGAACGAGAAAATCAATACTGGACGAAGTTATTTATTTATCGTAGGTTGCCGCCGTGTTTCCAAACCACTCGCGACCGCTGGTGACGGCACCGGCCGAAACCGCCATCCTCACCCTGCTGTTGGCCGAAAGCCCGCTCAGCCGGGTGGAGCTGGCCCGCCGGACAGGTCTGTCCTCGACCGCTGTGACCAAGGCCGCGCGACCACTCATCGACGACGGCTACCTGCACGAACTTCCCCCGGAGCGCACCGCTCCAGGGGCCGGACGCCCCGTGAATCCGCTGGCCGTCACTCCCGACCGGGAGTTCGTCGTAGGTGTGAAGATCAGTGCTGACACCCTCTTCGGCGCGGTCTGCGACCTGCGGGCCAACATGCGCACCACCGCCAGCCGACCGTTGGGCGACCGCGACCCGGCCGCCGTATGCGGGCTGCTGGCCGAACTCGTCGCCGAACTTCTCGACGCGAAACCCGAGTACCGGGCCCGCACCCGGCACCTGGGCATCGCGGTCTCCGGCGACGTGGACCGCCCCTGCGGGCGTGTCCGCTACTCCGTGCTCCCCAACTGGCGCGACGTGCCGCTGGCCGAGACCGTCGCCGCGGCGACCGGCCTGACCGTCACCGTGGAGAACGACGTCAAGGCCATCACCGCCGCCGAGCACTGGTTCGGCGAGGGCATCGGCACCGAGTACTTCGCGCTGGTCACCATCGGAGCGGGGATCGGGTCCGGGATCGTCATCAATGGTGAGCTGGTCGCCGGCGCGTACGGCGTCGCCGGGGAAATGGGGCACATCAGCATCGACCCGGCCGGGCCACGGTGCCACTGCGGCCAGGTCGGCTGCGTCGAAGCCATCGCCTCCAGCGATGCCGTCCTCGCCGCCATCCGCTGTGCCACCGACGACCCGGACCTGGACTTCGACGGCGCCGTTCAGCTCGCCCGTGGTGGGGATCCCGCCGCGCAGGGCGTCTTCGCGAGGGCGGGCCACGCCATCGGCGTCGGCATCGCCACACTGGTGAACCTCGTAGGTCCTGAGCGCGTCGTCGTGACAGGCGAGGGGCTCGACACCTACGACCTCTTCGGAATGCACATCAGGGACGCCTACGAAGCGCACTGCTTCAAAGCAGCAGCGAAATGCCCGCTGACCCTGCGTCCGCTTCCCTGGGAGGAGTGGGCCCGCGGCGCCGCCGTCGTCGGCATCCAGGCCCTGTTCCCCTGAACGAGTGTCACCATCCCGCTCGTCGGCCCAAGCTTCCGGCGCAACCGATGTCCATCACCGTCTGCCAACTGTGAATGCCGGACACCGGCTGCGCCGGACAACAACACGTACACCCAACCCTCTCAACCTGAAGGACGCGAAGTGAGTGCACGGAGCTCCAAGCTTAGCCGCAGAGGATTCCTCGGCGGATCCATCCTGTTCGTCGCCGGAGCGGCGGTCGGCTGCAGTACCGACCCGGCCGGCGGTGGCTCCTCCGGGGCGAAGACCACTCTGAACGTCTGGTCCCACGCCTACGGCGAGGCCGGCACCCAGCAGGCCCTCACCCGCTATGCCACCGCGTTCACCAAGGCCAACCCGGACATCGCGGTCAAGGTCACCTGGACCCCCGGCGACTACTCCGGCAAGCTCTACGCGACCCTGCTCACCGACGCCGCCCCGGACGTCTTCGAGATAGGCGACTTCAGCGAGAGCCTCGCCCGGCAGGGCCAGATAGCCCAGCTGGACGACATCTACGGCAGCGCCAAGTCCGACTTCAACGCAGGCGCCCGCGACATGGTGACCGTCGACGGCAAGCTCTACGGCGTCAAGACGCTCGACGACGTCATGATGCTCTACTTCCGCAAGAGCGTGCTGTCCAAGGCCGGCATCACCCCGCCCGACACCTTCGACGCGCTCGCCGACGCGGCCAAGGCCCTGAGCTCCAGGAAGACCAAGGGTCTGTTCGTCGGCCAGGACGGCCTGGGCGACAGTGCCATCCTGTCCGTGTTCTCCAACGGCGGCGACCTCGTCACCGAGGACGGCAAGGCGGGCTTCGGCTCCCCCCAGGCCGCCGAGGCCGTGGCCGGGCTCAAGCGCCTTCACGACGACCGGTCGCTGCTGCTCGGCTTCACCACCGACTGGTGGGACCCCGCCGCCCTCACCCAGAACGCCGTCCCGATGCAGTGGGGCGGCCTCTGGTCGATGCCCGCCATCAAGACCGCGCTCGGCGACGACTTCGGCGTCCTGCCGTGGCCCGCCTTCAAGCCCGGCGGCAAGCCCGTGGTGCGCGTCGGCGGCTGGAGCACCTGCGTCAACGCCAAGGGCAAGAACGTGGACGCGGCCAAGAAGTTCGTCCAGTGGCTCTGGATCCAGCAGACCGACCTCCAGACGGACTGGTCGCAGAGCTACGGCCTCCACATCCCGCCGCGCACGTCCGTCGCCGCCACCGCCGACAAGCTCACCCAGGGGCCGGCCAAGGAGACCGTCGAGCTGGCCGCCAAGTACGGCAGGAACAACCCCAGCACCTGGAACACCGCTGTGAGCTCCCTCTTCACCGCGGCTGCAGCGAAGATCGTCAGCGGGAAGGGCGATGCGGAGCAGCTCCTGGCCGATGCGGCCAAGAAGGCCCAGGGCGAGATCGACAAGCAGCGCGCATGATGAAGTCCGCACCTCCACCCACGCTTCACCACGAGCGTGCCGGATGCCCCGCGGCCGAGCCGCGGGGCACCGCCCCCGTCCGCCGTTCCCGCCCGGACCGGCGCGCCTGGGGAGCGTTCGCACTGCTCGCCGGCCCCCTGCTGATCGGCCTGGGCCTCTTCAAGTACGTCGCCATCGGCTGGAGTTTCCTGCTCAGCCTCAGCGAGGCCCGCGGCACCATCGCCCTGGGGCACTGGGTCGGCCTGGACAACTACCAGGCGCTGCTCTCCGATGCGGTGTTCCGCAAGTCGCTCGGCCAGATCCTGCTGTTCACGGTATTCATCGTGCCCGTGACGTTCGCCGCCTCGCTGGGGCTGGCGCTGCTGGTGCACCGGATCCGGCGCGGCCGGGCCGTGCTGCGCACCGCCTTCCTGATCCCGGCCGCCGTCTCCTACGTCGCAGCCTCCCTGCTGTGGAAGATGTCGCTGTTCAACGGGCTGCCGAGCGGCATCGCCAACACGGTCGGCGGATGGTTCGGCATGGATGCCGTTCCGTGGCTGCAGACCACCTCGCCGCCGCTGTACTGGGTCGTCCTCGTCACCCTCCGCCTCTGGCTCCAGGTCGGCTTCTACATGGTGCTCTTCCTGGCCGGGCTCCAGGCCATCCCCAAGGAGATGTACGAGGCCGCCGCGCTCGACGGCGCCACCGGCCTGCGCCTGCTGCGCAGGATCACTCTGCCGATGCTGCGCAACACCTCGGTGGCTGTCCTTATGCTGCAGTTCATCGCCGCCTTCCAGGCGTTCGACGAGTTCTACAACCTGTTCAACAGCGGGCTGTCCGGGTCGGCCGCGGCCCCGGTCCGAACCCCCCTGGGCTACCTCTACGACACCGCGATGGGCTCCCAGAACTACGGCCTCGGATCGGCCGGAGCCTTCGTGCTCACCGCCCTCATCGTCGGTGTGACCCTGATCCAGGGCCGGCTCACCGGCTTCGGCAAGGGTGAGGAATGAGCAACATGACAACAACACGACAACTGCCGCAGGTAGTACGCCGGTCCGTGCGCGGCCTGCTGGCGGGCCTGCTGACGGCGGTGTTCCTGGCGCCCTTCTACCTGATGCTGCGCAACGCACTGATGGACACGCAGGGCCTGACGGCACCGGACTGGACCTGGTGGCCGTCGACGATGCACTGGGAGAACTTCAGCTCGCTCTTCAGCGACCCGGCCCTGCACATGGGCCAGGCCCTCGGCAACTCGTTGCTGATCGCCGCGATCACCGCCCCGGTGTCGACGCTCCTCGCCTCGGCCGCCGGGTACGCCCTCGCGCGGATCCCGGTACCCGGGCGCGGTGTCATGCTCGCCCTGGTCGTGGCCACGCTGATGATCCCCGGCTCGGTGACGTTCGTTCCCACCTTCGTCGTCGTGGGCTCCATGGGCGGGGTCAACACGCTGTGGGGGATCATCGCACCCGGGCTGTTCAACCCTTTCGCCGTTCTGCTCTTCCGCAACTTCTACCTTCAGTTCCCCAGCGAGATCGAGGAGGCCGGACGCCTGGACGGGCTCGGCTGGCTCGGCCTCTACCGCCGGATCGCGCTGCCGTCGTCGGGGGCGATGATCGCCTCGCTCGGCGCGCTCGCCTTCATCGACAGCTGGAACGCCTTCCTGTGGCCGCTGGTCATCGGCCAGGACCCGTCCGCGTGGACGGCCCAGATCGCCCTGTCGACGTTCCTCACCTCACAGACCATCAATCTGCCCGGCCTGTTCGCCGGAGCAGTCGTGACCATCGCCCCACTGGTGGCCATGTTCCTGGTCGCCCAGCGCTACATCGTCGAAGGCATCGCCACCAGCGGCCTCAAGGGCTGAGCCGCACCTGACTCCGGACCACCGGTCCGGGCCGCACCACCTGAAGATCCAACCCCCACACCCACCCCCACCCTTGGAGGGGACAATCATGAGATCCGATAGGTCGGCTCCCGCCGTCAGGAGATTCTTCTCCCGAATCCTGCCCGCCACGGCAGCCGCGGTCACCCTCGT
This sequence comes from Streptomyces sp. NPDC002403, assembly GCF_053593015.1. Classification (NCBI taxonomy): domain Bacteria; kingdom Bacillati; phylum Actinomycetota; class Actinomycetes; order Kitasatosporales; family Streptomycetaceae; genus Streptomyces; species Streptomyces sp. NPDC002403. Next base: position 40,331 of record NZ_JBSFBQ010000045.1, read on the forward strand.
CCTCGTGGGAACCTCCGGTTCCGTCGCGGTGCCCCACAGCGCCACCGACACCGCCACTCCCATGACCGGACCGCAGTTGGCAGCCTCCTGGACGGCGCCGCTGAGTACCCGCGGGCGGTACATCGTCGATGCCAACGGCAACCGCTTCAAGCTGAAGGCCGGCAACTGGGCCGGTGCCCAGGGCACCTGGGAAGGCAGCGGCGACGTCAACGACCCCGCGAACCACCAGGCGGACCAGATGTCGCACAACCTCCCGCTGGGCCTGGACCGCGCGCCGATGACACAGATCATGGCCGACTTCCACGAGCTCGGGCTGAACAGCATCCGGCTGCCGTTCGCCAACGCGATGATGCGCGACACCACGGTCGTACCGGACTCCGCAGTCGCGGCCAACCCGCAGCTGAAGGGCAAGACTCCGCTGCAGGTGTTCGACGCGGTGGTGGCGGCCCTGACCGCCGAGGGGTTCGCGGTCATCCTCAACAACCACACCACCTCCTACCGCTTCTGCTGCGGCCTGGACGGAAACGAACGCTGGAACAGCGGCCAGTCCGCCCAGCAGTGGCAGGACGACTGGCTCTTCCTGGTGAACCGCTACAAGGCGAACAAGCGTGTCGTCGGCGCCGACCTGCGCAACGAGATCCGCCGCGACACCTGGGACGACCCCAACTGGGGCTGGGGTGACGACCACGACACATACGCGGCCTTCGAGCTGGCGGGCACCCGCATCCTGCAGGCCGACCCCGACATGCTGATCATCATGGAGGGCATCAACTGGTACGGCATCCCGCTGGACGGGCTGGACTACGGCAGGCCGATGCTGACCCCGGTCCGTGAACTCTCCAACACCCTGATCACCGCGGGAAAGCTGGTCTACGCCGCGCACTTCTACGGCTACACCGGCCCGAACTACACGGGTGCCGAAAGCGGACCGGGGCACACCAACGACTGGCCGTACGAGGACTTCCCGCTCGAAAAGCTGAAGCAGCTGGTACACGACGAGGCCCTGTTCGTCACCCAGTCCGGCCAGCACTTCACCGCCCCCGTCTGGATCAGTGAGTTCGGTGCCGGCGGCCGGGGATCGCAGGACACCAAGGAGAAGACCTGGTTCGGTAACTTCACCGACATCCTGGTCGAGAACGACACTGACTTCGCCATCTGGCCACTGGTCGGATGGACCGGTGCCAATGGTGCGCCCCAGGACACCTGGGCCCTGATCTCCTACGACACCGCCGGTAAACGACAGAGCCTCAGCGACTCCGGTGACTGGCGGTCCGCCGACTGGAACAAGCTGGTCAACGCCTCGGGAACGACCGGTCCGGTCGCACAGGTCGACCACTGGAACATGCTCGACCTCGACTTCCGCGACCACAACGTCTCCTCCCGCATGCTCGCCCAGGGCGACTGGAGCCCCGGCTACCGCAAGGGCAACTGCCCCGACAGCCAGCGCCTGACCGGTCTTGGCCGTAGCGACAAGCGCGGCCTGTGCACCGACGCGAGCCGGCCCGCCAAGGGAGCCGGTGACTGGGTAGCCGTCCATGACGAGCGCTACGTCACCCACGGCGACTGGGCCTCGGGCTACAACAAACTCCAGTGCCCCGACAACACCTTCGCCGTCGGATACAGCGTCAACGGCAACTCCATGGCCGGCCTGCTCTGTGCGCCGTCCGCCGTACCGCTGCCGCTGAACGGCCGCAATGTCTGGTTCGACCAAGGCGACAACCGCCCCGCCACCGGCGGCTCGATCGAAAGCGACTGGGCTCCCGGCCACTACAAGGGTCAGTGCGCCGACAACGAGTACATCGCCGGCGTCGCCTTCACCTGGAAGTGGAACCACGGCGGCGTTCCCGACGCACTGCTCTGCCGTCCGCTGAGCTGACCCACCTCCATCAGTTCCATCAGTTCCATCATCGAGGAGACCACGGCCATGCCACGACTCGAGGTTGCCGCAGACGGCTTCCGTCTCGACGACCGACCGCTGCGGATCATCTCCGGCGGGCTGCACTACTTCCGGATCCATCCGGAGCAGTGGGCCGACCGGCTTCGCAAGGCGCGCTTGATGGGACTGAACACGATCGAGACCTACGTCCCATGGAACCTCCACTCGCCCCATCCGGGAGAGTTCCGGCTGGACGCAGGTCTCGATCTCCCCCGGTTCCTCGATCTGGCTGCCGCCGAAGACCTGCACGTACTGCTACGCCCCGGCCCGTACATCTGCGCCGAGTGGGAGGGCGGCGGCCTCCCCTCCTGGCTGCTCGCCGACGAGGACATCGAACTGCGCAGCCGCGACCCGCGCTATGTGAAAGCGGTGGACGACTACCTCGGTGCCCTGCTGCCGCCCGTCCTTCCTTACTTCTCCACTCGTGGCGGCCCGATCCTCGCTGTGCAACTGGAGAACGAATACGGTGCGTACGGCGACGACTCCGGCTACCTGGAGGATCTGGCGGAGCTGCTCCACCGGCACGGAGTCGACGTACCGCTGTTCACCTGCGACCAGCCCTCCGACCTGGGGCGCGGCGGCCTCGACGGCGTCCTGCGCACTGTCAATCTCGGCAGCCGGGTGGACGCCGGGCTCGCCGAACTGCGCAAGCATCAGCCGTCCGGGCCGCTGATGTGCAGCGAGTTCTGGATCGGCTGGTTCGACCGCTGGGGCGGCACCCATGTCACCCGCAGCACGGCCGACGCTGCGGCGGACCTCGACCGGCTGCTCGCGGCCGGCGCCTCGGTCAACATCTACATGTTCCACGGCGGTACCAACTTCGGATTCACCAACGGCGCCAACGACAAGGGCACGTACCGCCCCACCGTCACGTCCTACGACTACGACGCGCCTCTGGACGAGGCCGGCGATCCCGCCCCCAAATACGCCGCCTTCCGCGAGGTCATCGCCCGACACGCGCCCGTCCCCGAGGAGCCGGTGCCCGCTCCCGCAACCAAACTCGCCCCTGCCGCCGTGGAACTCACCGCATGTGCCGGGCTCCTGGACCAGCGCGAGCGGCTCGGCAGCGCGGTGCACGCCGACCGCCCGCAGGCCATGGAACAGCTCGGACAGTCCTTCGGATTCGTCCTGTACGAGACGGCGCTCCGGGCGGCCGGGCCGACCCTCCTGCGCATCGCCGAGGTGCACGACCGAGCCCAGGTCTTCGTCGACGGCCAGCCGGTCGGCGTCCTGGAACGCGAGAACCATGAGCACGCCCTCGCCTTCCACACCCCCCGTCATGGTGCACAACTGGCCGTGCTGGTGGAGAACCAGGGCAGGGTCAACTACGGGCAGGGCATGCACGACCGCAAGGGACTGCTCGGCGAGGTCTCCGTCAACGCACTGGCGCCGGAGAGCTGGTACAGCCGACCGCTGCCTCTCGACGATCTGGGCCGGCTGTCCTTCACCGCTTTCGAGTCCGCCTTGCCCCCGGTCGGCCCCACGTTCCACCGTGGGCACCTGGACATCGAGCAGCCGGCCGACGGCTGGATCGCCCTGCACGGCTGGACCAAGGGCCACGTCTGGATCAACGGCTTCGCACTCGGCCGGTACTGGTCCCGAGGACCGCAGACCACTCTCTACGTCCCCGCACCGATCCTGAACGCCGGCCGGAACGAGATCACGGTCCTCGAACTCCACGGCGCCACCACCCGCACGGTGGAACTGCGGGGCAATCCCGACCTGGGCCCCGTCGAGGACTGACGTCCGTGACACCGGACAACAGGCCTCAGCCAGTTGGACCGACCGGCCACGCAGACATGAACCTCCAGAAGGACCGAGAATGCCCCAGCCCCCTGCCGGCGCCCGTGACATCGCCGCCACGACCGGATCCCCGGCGAACCGGTGGAGAGAATCCGTCATCCACCAGGTGTCCCCGCGCGGTTTTGCCGACGGGAAGGGCGACGGCATGGGCGACCTCCCGGTTGTACGCAGCCGGTTGTCGTATCTGAAGGAACTCGGCGTCGACGCCCTGTGGCTGAACCCCTTCTACGCCTCCCCGCAGGCCGACGCCGGCTACGACATCGCCGACCACCGTGCGGTCGAGCCCACGCTCGGCACGCTGCTCGACGCCGAAGAGCTGATCCGGCACGCCCATGGGCCCGCGCTGCGCATCATCGTGGATCTCGTGCCCAGCCACTCCTGCGACCAGCACGAGTGGTTCCTCCGCGCGCCGGAGGAGGGCACGGGATCGGCGCTCCGGGAGCGGCACCACTTCCACCCCGGGGCTCGGTGCCGGAGACGCCGTCGAATGGACCGACGCGTCTGCGGGCGTCCTCGTCTTCCGCCGCCAGGGCTTCGTCTGTACGACGAACACCACCGATGAGGCGGTACGCATCCCCGTCCCCGGGCGTCTGCTGCTCGCCAGCTCCCCGGTCGGCCCGACCGACGGCTCCCACGGCGCGAGCTTCGAGCTGGACGCGAACGCCACAGTGTGGCGGACGGTCTGACGCCCCCTGTCTCCACACCGCTCCTGTCGGCGAGCCGACCGCAATATGAACACCGCCCTCCACCGACGACAGAGGATTCCATGCACAGCAAGCGACGCCTCACCGAGCAGCGGCTCGACCGGGTGCTGAACCAGCGCATCCGGCCCGCGGTCCACGCCCGTACCGCCCCGGTCGAGATCGCGATCTGGAGCGTGCCGGGCGAGCCGGTCCCCGTGGCCGACGGCCTGTCCGCACCGTACGAACCCGTGACCCTCGGGCACCGGTGGGGGCCGCCCTGGTCCACGAGCTGGTTCAGGATCAGCGGCAGGGTTCCGCAGGAGTGGGCCGGCCTGCGGGTCGAGGCGGTCATCGACCTCGGCTTCAACGTCACCGGCGCGGGCTTCTCCGCCGAGGGCCTGGTCTACCGGGCGGACGGAAGCGTGGTGAAAGCCCTCAACCCCCGCAACGCCTATATTCCGGTCGGCGACCCGGCGGCCGGCGGCGAGGATTTCACCTACTACGTCGAGGCCGCTGCCAACCCCAATCTGGTCGATGACCACATCCCGTCGCGGACCGGGGACCGGCCTTCCTGGATGACGGGAGCCGGCTCCGAGAGCGCGCCCCTGTACCAGCTGCTCCGACTGGAGCTGGCGGTCTTCGAGGCACAGGTGTGGGAACTCGCCCAGGACCTGGACGTCCTCGGGGGGCTGATGCGCGGACTTCCCGAGGCCGACCCGCGCCGCTGGCAGCTCCTGCACACCATCGAGCGGGCCCTGGACGAAGTCGACCTGCAGGACATCGCCGGCAGCGCCTCCGCCGCCCGCGAGGTGCTGCGCCCGGCGTTCGCCGCCCCTGCGGCAGCCAGCGCCCACCGCATGTCCGCCGTCGGGCACGCCCACATCGACACCGCCTGGCTGTGGCCGCTGCGCGAGACCATCCGCAAGGTCGCCAGGACACTCTCCAACGTCACCCATCTCATGGACGAACACCCGGGCTTCCTCTTCGCCATGTCCCAGGCCCAGCAGCTGGCCTGGCTCAAGGAGCACCGCCCCGAGGTCTACGCCCGGGTCCAGGAGAAGGCGGAGAAGGGGCAGTTCCTGCCTGTCGGCAGCCTGTGGGTGGAACCCGACACCAACATTACCGGTGGTGAGGCTCTCGTCCGGCAGTTGATCCATGGGAAGCGCTTCTACCTCGACGAGTTCGGCGTCGAGACCGAGGAGATGTGGCTGCCTGACACCTTCGGGTACAACGCGGCCATGCCGCAGCTGATGAAACTGGCGGGAATCCGGTGGTTCCTCACCCAGAAGATCTCCTGGAACACCACCAACAAGTTCCCGCACCACACCTTCTGGTGGGAGGGCATCGACGGCACGAGGATCTTCAGTCACTTCCCGCCGGTCGACACCTACAACGCCGAGATCACCGGCGCCGAACTCGCCCATGCCGTCGGAAACTTCCAGGACAAGGAGGCGGCCAACAGCTCGCTGCTCCCGTTCGGCTACGGAGACGGCGGCGGTGGCCCCACCCGGGAGATGCTGGCCCGGGCCGAGCGTCTCGTCGATCTGGAGGGCTCGGCCAGGGTCGTCATCGAGAGCCCCTCGGACTTCTTCGAGCGGGCACACGCCGAATACCCCGACGCGCCGGTGTGGCAGGGCGAGCTGTATCTGGAGTTCCACCGCGGCACGCTGACCAGCCAGCTGAGGACCAAGCAGGGCAACCGGCGTAGCGAGCACCTGCTGCGAGAGGCCGAGCTGTGGTCGGCGACCGCCACCTTGCGCACCGGATCCGAGTACCCGTACCAGGCCCTGGACCGTCTGTGGAAGACGGTCCTGCTGCACCAGTTCCACGACATCCTGCCCGGCTCCTCCATCGCCTGGGTTCACCGGGAGGCGGAGCAGACCTACGGCGCCGTCGCCGCCGAGCTGTGCGCCATCACGGACGCCGCCCAGCGCGCCCTGGCCGGCGAAGGCGATCTGCCCGTGGTCTTCAACGCCACTCCGTTCGCCCGCGACGGTGTCCCCGCCCACGGCGCCACGCTCCGCACCCGGCCGCCGGGCCGACCCGTCGCCCCGGTCCCGTGCGGGGAAGGTTTCGCCCTGGACAACGGCCTGGTCCGCGTCCGGGTCGATGCCCAGGGCCTGGTGACCTCGGCGTACGACATCGCGGACGAACGCGAAGCGCTGGCCCCCGGAGCCGTCGCCAACCTCCTCCAGCTTCACCAGGACTTCCCCAACGAGTACGACGCCTGGGACATCGACGCTTTCTACCGCAACACCGTTCACAACCTCCTCGACGCCGACTCGGTCATCGCAGAGGAAGGCGGTGTCCGGATCGTGCGGACCTTCGGTGACTCCCGCATCGAACAGTTGGTCTCCCTGTCCGAAGGCTCCCGGCGTCTGGACATCGACACCGAGATCGACTGGCACGAGAAGGAGAAGCTCCTCAAGGCATCCTTCCCGCTCGACGTGCGGGCCGACCACTCCAGCGCGGAGATCCCCTTCGGACACGTCCGGCGCCCCACCCACACCAACACCAGCTGGGACGCCGCCAAGTTCGAGATCTGCGCCCACCGCTTCCTGCACCTCGGCGAACGGGGCTGGGGCGCGGCTGTGGTCAACGACTCGACCTACGGGCACGAGGTCACCAGGGACGTCCGCACAGACGGCGGTACCACCACCACCGTCCGGCTCTCTCTGCTCCGTGCTCCCCGCTTCCCCGACCCGGATGCCGACCAGGGCCACCACCGCCTGCGATACGGTTTCGTGATCGGCGCCGACATCGCCGACGCCGTCCGCGAGGGCTACGCGTTCAATCAGCCCGAGCGCAGCCTCCTCGGCTCGGCCGAGGTCGAGCCGCTCGTCACTTCGGACAACGAGACCGTTGTCATCGAAGTGGTCAAACTCGCCGACGATCGCTCCGGCGACATCGTCGTACGCCTCTACGAGGCATGCGGGGGACGCACCCGAACCGTCCTGACCGCCGGATTCCCTCTGGCCTCCGTGGTCGAGACCGATCTGCTGGAGCGCGAACTCGACCCCCGCGGGACCACGGACGCCGTACAAGCGAACGGCCGAAGAGTGCACCTGGCGCTGCGCCCGTTCCAGATCCTCACTCTCCGGCTGAGGCCCCGGAAGAGCGACTGACCGAGGCTCTCCGGAAATGGAACCCCGGGGCCACCGACCTTACGAGTGATCAATCAAGCCATGACCGAAGAAGGTAGGACCGCCGTGCCCGTACCCCCCGCCGCTGTCCTGTTCGACATGGACGGCACACTGGTCGACACCGAACGTCTCTGGCTCCGGGCCGCGGCCGAAGTCGCCGCCGGTCTCGGCCACACCCTCACCGACGAGGACCTGCCGGAGGTGCTCGGCCGCGCTGTCGAACACACCGCTGCCCACCTGTGCCGCATGACCCGGACCAGCTTCACTGCGAACGCCATCGCCGAGATTCTCAGCGACACGTTCAGCAGCAAGGTTGCCGCCGAGGTCGTCCCCCGGCCCGGCGCACTGGAGCTGCTCGCCGAATTGGGCGACGCCGCCGTGCCTACCGCGCTGGTTTCGGCCTCCCCTCGCCGCGTAGTGGACCTGGTCCTCGGCAGCCTCGGCGATCACTGGTTCACCGTCACTCTTGCTGCCGAGGACACCGAGCACACCAAGCCCGACCCCGCTCCCTACCTGGCCGCCGCCGATCGGCTCGGGCTGGACCCTGCGGCCTGCGTGGCCGTCGAGGACACTCCGACCGGGGTCGCCTCCGCGCGCGCGGCCGGCTGCTCGGTGCTGGCCGTTCCCTCCACTGTGCCGATCGCCAAGGCCGACCGGATCACCCTGCTGGACAGCCTCGAGCAGGCCGACCTGGCGTTGCTGTCCACGCTGACCGTTCCGACGAAGCCGACCACCTGATGTCGCTTCCTGCGTCTGCTCGGCGACCTCGCAACCGCCTCCAGACCTTCGGGACTGCCGTTGCGAGGGCGGCGGCAGCCGGCTCACCACCGCACGTCGACCACGAGAACAGGATTCGGCGGACGGACGACCCGATTGCTCCACCCCACCGTCCGGACAGCGGCAGTGACCGCCCGGACGCGGAAACCCGGTGGCAGCGGCGGACCTTCGGGGGGTGTAGTCGGCCGGACTGCTTCAACTTGTCCATCAGGAGTGCGAATTATCGGAGATGTTCAGATCTGGTGAGGATCTGCCGGTGCGGCGGCTCGGCCTCGGCACCATGCCCTCGTTACGAGACTTGCACAGTGACCTTCTGTCCGGGTGCGACGGACACCTTTGCGTAGGTGCAGGTCTTTCCGTTGACGGTCTTCGTCTTGGCTCTTCGGGGGACGCCGTTGACCTTGATCGTCGAGTGGCTGCCGGGGAAGCGGGCCTCCCACTTGTAGCGGGCCGAACCCGTGGAGTTGGTCAGGGTCGACTTGGTGGCACCGTCATGACGCAGGGTGAAGGTGTTGCCGCCGATCTTGATGTCCTTGATCTGCAGCCAGCCCATTCCGGCGGGCATGCGGGACTGGGTGCTCAGGGCGCGCCCCGGGGCGTTGGGCTGCACGCCCATGAGGCCCTCGACGGTCTGGCTCAGCAAGGTGTAGGAGATTTCGGGGTAGTCCCCGTTGGGGCCCTGCTTGGCCACCGGGTGCTGGTCGTTCCGCTTGTCGTAGACGTACTGCATCCACTTCCAGGCCGTGTCGTTGTGCTCGTAGGCGAAGAAGGTGTCCGGCAGGTAGCTGATCGCCTCGATGTTGGACGGCTTGCCGCTGCCGCTGGCCTGCTCGTCGACATAGTCGAGGTAGGCTTCGGCGCGCGCCCCCGGATTGATGATCTGCTTCATGGGCATGAACCAGCTGTTCTCCTTGCCCCAGCCGGTGAGCGACTTGCCGTCGGTGGTGTAGCCGCGGACCATGTCGGCCCCTGAGCCGGAGCCGCTCCAGGTGTCGTTGAAGTACGCCTTGAGGCTGTCGGCCCTCTGCCGGTACTCCTTGGACAGGGATTCGTCGCCCTTGGCGGCGGCCAGGTCGGAGATCGCCCGGTATGCCTGGTACTGGGATCCGATGGAGTCCCCGGACTCGGCCAGGTGCTCCTCCCCGACCTCGTTGTAGCTGGCGGCGCCCGCGAAGATGCCGTTGCCGGTGCCTTCGGCGACACCGTTGGGCTTGTTGGCGTCGTGGAGTTCGACGAAGTCCTTGGTCGCGTGCTTGTAGAAGTCCCAGAGCGTGCTGTCGTTGACGTACGTGCTGTCGCCACTCCAGCGGTAGGCGTGCCTGGCCTTCTCCACCAGCTCGAACGTGGCCGGGACCTCTCGGACGAAGGAGGTTGGGCTCCGGTAGTCGATCGAGAGGTATGTCTTGTTGTCGAAGTTGATGGCCCATACGGGGTAGTACTTGTGCTCGGACGTCGCGGAGCCGGCAAAGGCACGCAGCATGGCCTTGTTCGCGTCGTTCAGTCCGAGGATGGAGGCGCCGGCGAGCTGGTGAACCATGTCGCGTGAGTAGTAGGCGCTCCGATGCGCATACCCGGCCCAGTAGGACGGGCCGTACGTGCCGGTGCCGGTTCCGGACCGGTTGCCCTCGTCGACGTTCAGCGGACCGGTCGTGCCGGGCATCTGGACCCAGCTGTTGGCCTTGCGCTTCGACCAGTCGAACATCTCGACGATCTTGGGGTCGGAGGACGAGATCACCGGGTCGACAGGGGCTGCCGGGGAGACCATGATGTCGTCGGCGTTGACCCAGCTGCTGCCGGATTCGAAGGCGAGCTCCAACTGGTCGCCGCTTTTCAGGGACACCCGGCTGATCGTGTACCGGGCGTAGCCGGACCGGCTGGGCAGATCCACCGCACCGGTCTGCGCGCCATTCACCCGGGCGACGAACCTTCCCCCCGTGCCGCCGGTGGCGATCCAGGCGGAGAAGTCGTACGTACCGTCACCGGACGCTGTGATGGTCTGCGCCACCTTGTTGCCGCTTCCGGCATCCAGGTACACGAGCTTTGCGCCACCGTGCGGTGCGTTGGTGGCGACTCCGGTGCCAGACGTGAACGTCCAGCCCGCGGTGCCGTCCTCGAAGCCGGGATTGCTGAGGGCCGGCGCTGAGGTGGCTGCGATGGCCGGACTGCCCAGGGTCAGTGGTGTGAGCGGGGCGAGTGTGGCGAGTGTGGCTACGACTGCCAGGCGGGCAGGACGGCGATGCCTCATGGAGTACTCCAGTGCGGTGCTCGAGTGAGTGGCCGCAAGCTAGCAGCGGCGCTCGACGGGTTGCAATAGTTCTGCAGACCTACGATGCGGAATCGATCAGAAAGTTTTCAATCAAGCATTGCAAGTATGTCTGACCGGTTGCTAACTTCCCTGCAGTCGACCCGACGTTCGGTCGATGCCCGAGCCGCATGTAGAGGTGGTCATCTCATGGACATGAGTCGTCGCAGAGTTCTTGGAGTGGGCGGCGTGCTTGCCGCAGGAGCGGGCCTCGGTGGCCTGACCGCCTGCTCCGGCACCGGCAGCACGGGCGCTCAGGGCGGCGATGTCGGTGACGCCACCAAGGGCTCAATCACCGTGTGGAGCTGGCAGGGCCCGGCGGCGGAGTTGCGGGCGCTGGTTCCGGCGTTCAATAAGAAGTACCCGGACATCAAGGTGACTGTGCAGGACATCGGGAACCCGGCAATCTGGGACAAGATCACTACGGGTATGGCAGCCGGAGGGGCGGGCCTCGCGGACGTACTGCACATAGGCGTCGACTACCTGCCCGGATACGTGGACCGCTTCCCGGGCCAGCTTGCCGATCTCGGCAAGCTGGGAGCCCACAAGTACCGGGACTCCTTCGCGAAGGGCCTGTGGGAGACGGTCTCGCCCAAGGGCGAACAGGTGAACGCGCTTCCGTGGGAGGCGAACTCGGCCGGGTTCTACTACCGTGCCGATGTCTTCGAGGAAGCCGGTGTCGATGTCGGAGCGCTCGACACCTGGGACGACGCGATCGAGGCCGGCAAGAAGATCAAGAAGAAGACGGGCAAGTACCTTCTGGGGATTGACAAGCCCGCCTCGCAGCAGGACTCGGCGAACTTCTTCCAGCTGCTGCTCCAGCTCCAGGGCGGCTTCTATTTCAACACCGGCGGCGACATCACCCTCGATTCCGCCGAGGCCGTGCGTGCCATGTCGCTCATCAAGGAGATGAACGACGCCGGACTTGTCAGCGACATCTCCGGCGGCTGGAACGCGCTGATCAGCTCGATCAAGAAGGGAACGGCGGCGGTCCTGCCGTGGCCGACCTGGTTCGGCGGCATCATCGAGGAGACGGTCCCCGACCAGGCGGGCAAGTGGGGTGTGCGTCTGCCCCCGTCCGTACGCCGCGGCGGGGCCACCGCCGCCACCGTGAATTCCACACACCTGGCCGTTGCCGGTACCAGCAAGCACCAGGCCGCGGCCTGGAACTTTGTGGAGTTCGCGCTGACGCGGCCCGAGTCGCAGGTCAGGATCTACCGGGGCAAGGGGATCGCCCCGGCCCTGTTGAAGGCGTACGACGATCCGGTCTTCCACGAGCCGTCGAAGTTCTTCGGCGGTCAGAAGAAGGGTGAGATTTTCTTCGGTGCCCTCAAGGCGCCCTCGCCGGCGTTCAACTACACCTCAGACTATGCCCGAGCGCTCAAAGTGGTGACCGACGCCCAGACGAAGGTGCTGCTCAAGGGCGCCGACCCGGCCGAGGTGCTGCATGCGGCGGCGGACCAGCTCGCTTCCCAGACCGGACGCCAGGTCGCCCGATGAGCGTTGTCACTTCCTCGACCCGTACGGTGCCAACGGCGGGTGTGCGCGACTCCCGACCACCGCGCTTGAGCGCCCGCCGTCTCGCGCCGTACGCCTTCGTCCTGCCCGCCGTGCTGCTGTTCGCCGCCTTCAAGCTGTACCCGATCGGCTGGTCGTTCATTCTCAGTCTCCACAAGACGGTCGACGGCGTCGACACCTTCGTCGGAGCGGACAACTACAAGCGTCTGCTGGACGACCCGCTGTTCTGGACGGCATTGAAGAACACGGCAGTCATCCTGGTGGTCCAGGTGCCAATCATGCTGGCGCTCGCCACTGGCCTGGCCGTCGCGTTCAACTCGGCCTTCCTGCGGGCGCGCTCGGTGTTCCGGCTCGGATTCTTCATGCCGATGGTCACCGGCCTCGTGGCGTACGGTGTCGTCTTCTCCGTCCTGCTCAACGAGAAGTACGGGCTGGTCAACTGGCTGCTCTCGCTCGTCGGAATCGGCGAAGTACCGTGGCTGACTGATCCGCTGTGGGCAAAGATCTCCCTCGGTCTGGCACTGACCTGGCACTACACCGGCTACAACGCGGTGATTCTGCTGGCCCGCCTGCAGACCATTCCCAAGGAGCTGTACGACGCCGCCTCGGTCGACGGGGCCGGAGCCTGGCAGTCCTTCCGTCACGTGACGCTTCCGGGACTGCGTCCGGCGATCCTCCTCGCCACGGTCCTCTCCACCATCGGCACCCTGCAGATCTTCGACGAGCCGTACATCCTCACCCGAGGCGGCCCCGACAACGCGACGCTGACCATCGGCGTGTACCTGTACCAGAACGCCTTCACGTACTTCGACTTCGGCTACGCGTCGGCCATCGCCTACGTCCTTGCGGTGCTGATCGGGGTCCTCGGCCTGATCCAGTTCCGGGTCCTGGGAGACAAATCATGACGATCCCCGCACTTGGCGCCGCCCGCGCACCACGCACCGGCCTGCACCGCCCGGGCCGCGGCATCCTGCTGACCTCAGGGCTGGCCATCACGCTCGCCGGCGTGCTCCTTCCGTTCTACTGGCTCGTCATCGCCAGCACCCATAGCACCGACGAGATCTTCGACTCCACGCCGCCACTGCTTCCCGGCGGCGACCTGGGCAAGAACATCTCCAGCCTGCAGGAGACCGCATCCTTCGGGCAGGTCGTGCTCAACTCTCTGCTCATCGCGGTCATCTACACAGTCTGCGCAGGCGCCGTCTGCACCCTGGCCGGCTACGCCTTCACCAAGTACCGCTTCAAGGGCCGTGATGCACTTTTCGGCATACTGATGCTGGGACTGGTCATCCCGACCCAGGTCACACTGGTGCCGCTGTTCAAGATGATGGCCGAGCTGCACTGGCTCAACACGTATCAGGCCGTGATCATGCCCAATCTGGCACTGCCGTTCGGCATCTTCCTCATGCGTCAGTCGATGGCCGCGCTGCCCGACGAACTACTCGACTCCGGCCGCATGGACGGCTGCGGCGAACTGCGTCTGTTCCTGCGGGTCGTCCTGCCGCCGATGAGGCCCGCCCTGGCAGCACTGGGCATCTTCCTGTTCCTCTACCAGTGGAACGACTTCATCTGGCCCCTGATCGTGCTGCGCGATAACGCCTCCCTCACCATTCCCGTCGCACTCGCCTCACTGCAGGGCGTCGACGACACCGACTACGGGGCCATCCTCACCGGAACCGCCGTTGCCGCCATTCCCATGATCATCGTCTTCATGGCCCTTCAACGCCACTTCGTCTCCGGCCTGCTCGCCGGCGCTGTCAAGGAGTGATCGTGAGCACCCAGCCCACCGAGGCCGTCACCACCGCGGAACTGGCGCCCGCCACCTTCGAGCCACTGCTCGACACCGTGGAGATCGCTGTCCTGGCCCCGGGCGTCGAGCCCGCCTGGACACTGTCCCAAGTGCCCGGCGGCCTGCGAATGCTGCAAGTCGAAGCCACCGGCTCACCAGTGGAGATCCGGCTCTCCGCCCCGCTCGGCGATACAGCCGGCTACTGGCACCCGAAGGCAGGCTGGAGCCGGACCCTGGTCGCCGACTGGGAAGGCAGGTCCAGGGTCAGCCTCATCGACGGCCTCGCCGCCGGCTGCCTCTACGACTACTCAGGCGCCACACTGCTCGCCTTCGCCGCAGCCGACCCCGCTCCCGAGGTCGCCCTGCGCTTCGGGGTGTCCGAGGAGAACGACACCCACGTCGTCCACCTCGAACTGCCGCCTTCCACCACACCGCACCGCATCCTCTTCGTACCACGCAGCCCCTCAGTTGCCTCGGCCATGCGCCTGCTGCGCGGCTGGTACGAAGAGCAGACCCCGGCTGCCATGCCAGTTCCCGAAGCGGCCCGACTGCCTCTGTACTGCACCTGGTACGCCTTCAACCAGCAGGTCGATGCGACAGCCGTCGAGCAGCAGGCCGCACTCGCCGCGGACATGGGCTTCGGCACGCTCATCCTGGACGACGGCTGGCAGCGTTTCGGCAGCGGCCGCGGATACGCAGGGGTGGGGGACTGGCTCCCCGACCCCGACAAGTTCCCCGACTTCGCCACGCACGTAGCCCGCGTGCGCCGACTCGGACTGCGCTACATGGCCTGGGTCGCGCCCCTGCTCCTGGGCCCCCGGACCGACTGCTACGAGCAATGGGCGCCCTACGCCCCGGCCCTCGCCAAGGTTCCCGGTGCTCACGTCCTCGATCCACGCAGCCCCGAAGTCCGCTCCCACATCGTCCGCCTGTGCGTGCGCCTGGTGCGTGCCTACGGTCTCGACGGACTCAAGGTCGACTTCCTCGACGAAGCCATGGCCTACGCAGGCGACGGCAGGGGCGATGTCGGGCAGGCACTCACGCTCCTGCTCACCGAACTGCGCACCGCGCTGCTCGCCGAGCGATCCGATCTGCTACTGGAGCTGCGTCAACCCTACGTCGGTCCGGGCATGGCCGCGTTCGGCAACATGCTCAGGTCCTTCGACTGCCCAGCCGACTCCACGGCCAACCGCGTCCGCACGATCGACACCGGGCTGCTCGCCGTCGGCGGTGTCGTCCACTCGGACCCCTTGCTGTGGGACACCACGGCCCCCGCGTCGACCGCCGCACGACAGCTCATCGGGGCACTTCACTCTGTTCCGCAGGTCTCCGTGCGCCTCGACGCACTCCCCGAGGACCACGCCGAAGCGGTCCGCTTCTGGCTGGCCCAGTGGCGCCGCCTGCGCCCCCAACTGCTCGACGGAATGATCGAGCCCGGCCGCCCCGACGATCTCTACACTCTGGTGCAGGCCGGAGCGGACGGGGTGAACGTGGTGTCCGTGTTCAGCGACAGGACCGTACCGGTGCAGCCTGCGGTCCATCGCGAGACGGTCCTGATCAACGCGACTGCCCAGAACCGGCTGGTGCTGGAGGTCCAGGATGAGGGAGCGCAGGTGGAGGCCGAGATCCGTGATCCCTCCGGCCGTATCATCGAGTGGACCCGGATCACGCTCACCCCCGGCCTGCACAACCTGCCGGTGCCGAACATGGGGCTTGCCTCGATCCGGAAAACCGCATGACCCTGCCAGCGAAAAGGGGACGAATGAAGGTCGGCATCGTTGAGATCGCTGCCCGGGCGGGTGTGAGCGAGGCCACCGTCAGCCGGGTCATCAACCGGCGTCAAGGAGTGGCGACGAAGACCAGGGACGCCGTCGAAAAGGCCATGGCAGAACTCGGCTACGAGAGGCCCGTGGAGGGCCAACTGGTCACGGTGATCACCGAGCACGTCTCCAACCCCTTCTTCGCCGACGTCGCCGAACGCATCGAGGCGGCATTGGCACCACACGGACTCAAGGCCGTGTTGTGCCCGGCATTTCCCGGAGGGGTCCAGGAACGGGAGTTCATCGCCTCGATCATCGACAAGGGCATCGCGGCCGTCGTGTTCCTGTCCTCGTCCAACACCGTGGAGGGTGCCGACACCGAAACGTACGAGATGCTGCGCTCCCGACGTATTCCGTACATCGGTGTCAATGGGGGGTTCGCCGACAACGTTCCCGCGCCCGTCTTCTCCACCGACGACGCGCTGGCAGCCGAACTGGCCGTGGACCATCTGCACCGTCTCGGTCACCGCGCCATCGGCATGGCATCCGGGCCGACTGGCAACCACCCGGCCGACCGGCGTGTGCAGGGCTTCCTCGACGCCATGGCCAAACGGGGCAGCCAGGACGCCGAACGCTGGGTGATCAGGCAGTCCTACACCGTCGAAGGCGGTCAGGCAGCCGCGCATACCCTGCTACAGCTCGGTGCCACCGCCATCGTCGCAGCCAGCGACTACATGGCCCTCGGCGCGATCCGCGGCATCCGCCGGCAGGGATTCTCGGTCCCTGGGGATGTCTCCGTCGTGGGCTACGACGGCTCCATGATCACAGAGTTTGTCGATCCGCCCCTGACCACCGTGAGACAGCCGGCCGACCGGCTCGCCCTCGAAGTCGGCCGCAGCGTCCTGTCGCTCGTCAGCAACCGCGAAGTACCGACGGGTGAACTCTTCTTCGACCCCGAACTGGTGATCCGCTCCACAACGGGGCCCGCGCCGCACAAGTAACTTGGGTACGGCCCGGTTCAAGGGATGGTGATCGCGAGGATTTTCGCGTTCCGGGAGACCGGTAGGTTCTTGGGTGGTGCGGGGTTCGAGCTCGACGTGTTTGCGTCGGCGGCATCGCCGGGAGGGGCACGTGGAGCAGGAGCCTTTGGCGCTGCTGAAACAGCACGAGGTGACGGCCCGGCAGCACCTGGGAGCGCAACGAGCGCACTGACTCCTGATGGGGCTCCCGGCCGACCCGGCCTCGGCCACCGCCGAGTGGATGCTCCCCTGACCGAGGTCTGGCAGGGCTCCGACGGTAAGCCGAAAGCGGTGCTGAGTGTCACGATGACGAGTGCCGACTGCGTCGTCGCAGTGATCGGCTGCGTCTCGGGGTCTGACTCTCAGGTGTGACTCGGCGTCGCAGAGTAAACCGTCCTGCGGGGAAGACGGCACCAAGGTGGTGCTGCCCTGGTTGTATTGCCCTGTGAGGTCGAGGCCGCGGCTGGCGGGTGGTTTGCCTGCGAGCGCGGTGTGTCCGCGGTGGTGATTGTAGCTGTGGCCGGCGTTCGCCCGGTTCTTGCGACCCGCGGGCCGGTCGCGTTCGTAGCGGCGTACGACCCGCCCGGTCGCCCGGTCCAGGTGCGCGAGCCGGGCCGGACCGAGCGGGTCAGCACGCGGTGCACGGTCGAGGGGGCCAGGCCAAGGGGGGAACCGGTCACGCATACCAGCCTCGCCCACGCTCCGGTAGCGGGTGGCCCACAGCTGGGCGGTGGTGGGTGAGACCCGGAAGCGTGCGGCGACCCGCCGCAGGCGGCCGGCCGTCCTCAACCACGCAGCGGACCAGGCGCAGGCGGCCAGTCTCGGTCAAGGGTGCATTACGGTGGGGGCATGAGGGCCTGCCGATCGTTCGGTGGAGATGTCGCAATCCACACCGAACCCGGAAGGCCCTCAGCCGTTCAAGACGCTTCAGCCGAGACCTGCATCTCCCGTCCACAACCTTCCGGGACAGAACAGCTAGCGCTTTCGGAGAAGCTGGCGGCAGCCATCGAGATGCCGCCCGAAACCCCGGCGACATGCGACACCCTCGACCTGAGCACGTGGTTCAGGGACCAAGCAAAGGAACTGACCACTACTGGAACAGGACTGTGGCTCACGGACCCGGACACAGCCTTCTGCGTCGCACTGTTCCTGCGCGCCGCCCAGCACTCAATCCGGAGTGGCTGCCCCATCCCATCGTCTGCACCTGGGGCCCATCTTCGGCCCCGCTGGTCTCCCAGCGAGCCAGAACCCTGCTGCTCGATAAGGCCAGTCGGCCAGGCACCGAACTCCTTCGGCATCTCCCGCCGCCGTCCGCCTGCCGCTCGCGCGGCAGGTGGGAGCCACGCCGCCGACTGCGCAGCTCCCACCCGGTCGGTTACTTCCGCACGCCGATCGCGCGGATGATCTCCTGCTTGACCGAGCCGCCCTTGTCGTCGGCGGCCGAGGCCCGCACGGAGATGTACCGCGCGTCGTTCGGCACCCGCACCGAGCCGGCCCAGGCGGCGGACTTGCCGCGTACGCGATCGAGTTCGACGGATGTCCACGTTGCGCCGTCGTCGAAGGAGACCTCCAGCGTGGAGCCGGTGATCCTCCCGGTGTCCGGCGCACCCTTGACGTACTCGGAGAAGATCCCGAGATCCAGTCGCTTTCCGGCCCGCACATCACCTTGCAGGTCGGTGTCGATGTCGAAGCCGAGGTTGAGCATCGGCAGATACGTCCACCGGTCGGCCGGCGTGGCGGACGACTTGAAGGTCCATTCGGAGTGGCCCTTCGTGGCGAGCCGCCAGACGTCCGGGTCCAGGGTGGTGTCGGTGACGACCTTGAAGTCCTGCTCGGCCGGCTTGACGTTCCGGGCGTGCGCCCCCGAGCTTTGCTTCCGGTCGACCCGCACCCCGTCCACGTACACCTCGGTGAACTGGGTCAGCGACTTCTGGTTGAACACTTCACCGAAGCCGGTGTGGTCCGGTCCGGAGTCGCCCCAGCCCGGTGTGTTGAACTCCAGGTCGTTGCCCGCGCGGCGCTGGCCCCAGCCGAGACCGGTACCCAGCCACGGGTGCAGGACCGGCTTGAACCAGTCGGTCGCGGAGCGCGTGCCGCCGCGGTAGTGCACGACGCCGCTGCGCTCCTCCAGGGCACCCGGGCCGCTGGACATGGACTCGTGCCAGCCCTGATCGGGGCCGGCGCTGACGTAGTCGGTGCGCTCCGCGGGGAACTTGATCTTCTCCTGGAATCCCATGCCGTAGGGGAAGCTGTCGGTGATCGAGTAGCGGAACTCGCCGCCGTCGGCGGGCTTCGGCGCGTGGAACTTGTTGTTGACCACGGCCAGCTCCCTCCTGCCCGGCCGGTATGTCAGATCAGCGGGGATCGCCCCCGAGTACCCCTTGCTGAGGTCGTAGACATAAGGCGTGAACTCGGTGCCGGTCAGTTTCACGCCCTGGCCGAGCCGAGCGGCCTCGATCAGGCGCGCCCCGTCCTGCGCGTTCACCGTCGCGCTGTACAGGGGACGAGTCTCCCCGTCGGCCCCGCTGAAGTCGGCCATCAGCCGTCCGGGAGCCTCGTCGGTGACGAACAGGGCCTTGGCGCCGGCGTCACGGGCATTCTGGGACAGCGCTTCGGACGTGATCGCGTCGGTGCGGCGCACGACGACCGCTTTGCCCGCCACGTCCTTGCCGGTGTAGTCGGCGGTGGATCCGGCGCCCGCGTCCACCAGGGCCATCCGCTTCTGCCCGGTGAACATGTCCGATCCGTACTGCACGGTCGTCTCGCCGAGCCGCTTGCCGCCTGCTTCGACATCGAGTTGCGGCTTGCCGAGTCGCCAGACGGTCCGGTACTCGAAGGTGCCCGTGGCGGGCTTGCGGGTCGGTGCGGCGAAGATGCTGTCGTACTTCGGCGGGACCTGCACGGCCGGCGCGAAGGACGCGCCGTTCGCGGACCGGTTGAACTTCATCAGCAGCTGACGGGTCTCGGTCCGCTGGTCCACCTCGGCCCGGATCTCCCGCAACTTCGTTCCGTCGAGGGTGACTTCGCGATCACGGTCCATGGTGACCTCGGGCTCGGTGAGCAGACCGAGGCCGAGCGAGTCCTTGCCCCTGCTGCCACGCACGTCGAGGAAGCTGCACAGGGTGTACATGCCGGGCTGCAGACGCAGCTTGAGCGTGCCGGATTCGTCGACCGTGGCAGGGATGGGATCTACGTCCTTGGCCAGCTGCTTCACGGTCAGGTATGCGGCGGACGCCGCGCCTTCGCGGTCCTTTACGTGGACGGTGAGGGTGTGGCGCTCCTCCTCCTTGGTCAGGCCGAAGGCCGTGTGCGCCACCACTGTGTCGCCGTCCTTGGCGACGATCCGGCCGGAGGTGGCGCCGACGGGCGCGGCGGTGCCGTCACCGGTGACCGTGGTCTGCGCGGTGCCGTGCGCGGGCACGGTGAGGGTGGAGTCGGCGAGGGTGACCACGCCGGCCGGAGCGCCCTGGACGGTCAACGCCAGGGTGACCGGCCGGTCGGAGGCGTTGGTGTAGATCAGCGTCTTGGTGACCGGCTTGTTCGCCTCGTAGGGCCAGCTGGTGAAGCCGAGGTCGGCGCTGCCGGTCGCGGTGATCTGCGCGGCAATGGCGGACGGGACGTCCACCCGGCCCGCACCCACCTCGTAGGACGTGCCGCTGATCTGCTTGGACGTGCTCATCAGCCCGTCCTTGAGCTGTTGTCCGCTCCAGTTGGGGTGTTTCTCGGCGAGCAGCGCCGCCACGCCCGCGACGTGCGGGGTGGCCATGGACGTGCCGCTCATCGATGTGTACGAGCCGCTGCCGCTCACGAGCTGCGAACGGGCCGCGAGGATGTTCACGCCCGGCGCGGACAGGTCGGGCTTCAGTGCGTTGTCGCCGAGGCGCGGGCCCTGGCTGGAGAAGTACGCAAGCCTGTCGGCGGAGTCGACCGCGCCGATCGTCAGCGCGGAGTCGGCTGCGCCGGGGGAGCCGATGCTGCCGGGGTAGCCGGCGTTGCCGGCCGCGATCACGAACAGGGCGCCCGTCTCCTTGGAGAGGGTGTTCACCGCCTGGGCCATCGGGTCGGTGCCGTCACTGCCCTGCGACGATCCGAGGCTCATGGAGACGATCTTGGCCTGGACCTCCTTGGCCGCCCACTCCATACCGGCGATGATCTGCGACTCGGTGCCGGACCCCTGGTCGCTGAGGACCTTGCCGACGGCGAGCGTGGTGCCGGGCGCGACGCCCTTCTCCTTGCCGTCGGACGCGGCACCGCTGCCACCGACGGTGGAGGAGACATGCGTGCCGTGCCCGTTCCGGTCGGCGACCTCCTGGCCGTCGATGAAGCTCTTGGTCTCGCTCACCCGGTCCTTGAGATCGGGGTGGGTCAGGTCCACGCCCGTGTCGAGGACGGCGACCTTGACGCCCTTGCCGGTCAGCCCGGCCTCCCAGGCCGCGGGAGTGCCGATCTGGGCGTTGCTGGTCTCCATGGCGGCGTTGACCCTGGCGTCCAGCCAGACTTTCTCGACGCCGCCCGAGAGACGAGCACCGCCCGAAGTCGCGCTGCGCGCCTGGGAGGTGACGTCCGGTGCGACCGTGCGCCAGAACTCCCCGGACTTCGACGCCTCCAGGGCCGCACCGCCTATGCTCGGCAGCCCACGGACCCGGCGGGCTCCGTGGGGCGTCGCGCTGCGGGCGTTCTTCGTGTACGTCACGATGAGCGGGAGGCCGTCGGACGACGGGTCACCGAGCCCCTGCTCGATCAGAGCGGTGACGTCGAACAGTTCGGCGTCCAGGACGCCCGCCTGCAGGTAGGGCCGGGCCTCGTCGGGTACGACGGTGATCCGGCCGTCGGACATCTCGCTGCGAACCGCTCCGGTTGCGCCTTTGGGACGCTCCACGGCGACCGACTTCCGGCCAGCGCCGAGGTCGGTCACGGTCACCTGGTCACCGGTGATCAGAGTGACAGTTCGCGTGGTGCTGGGTGCGTGCACGGATGACGTGGCACGGTCGGTGTCCGCCCCCGCAGTCCCCAATGCCCCGGCTGCGACCGCCTGCCCTGTCGGCAACAGCACGAGAGACAGCCCCGTGGCCAGCAGCCGGGACCTCCGTCTCGCGGAAAATCTGGTCATGGATGACTCTCCTCCGCGCACCCGGTGATGGGTGGTGCCGGGTGCTGCGAAGAGTTTTCGCGGCAGCAGCTTG
Source organism: Streptomyces sp. NPDC002403 (assembly GCF_053593015.1). NCBI lineage: Bacteria > Bacillati > Actinomycetota > Actinomycetes > Kitasatosporales > Streptomycetaceae > Streptomyces > Streptomyces sp. NPDC002403. The sequence goes on from NZ_JBSFBQ010000045.1 coordinate 62,244, forward strand.
CGTGTCGACCGTTCCGCCCTGGCGGATCTCCGACTTGGCAGGTATCCGTCAGTGACGGCCGCGGAGCACGGACTCGCCCTACCCCCAGCCGTGATGGCGGGCATTCCAGCCGAGTTGGACGCGGGTGGTCGCCCCGGCCTGCCGCCACTGACAACGCCCCTGTGCTGCGCACCACCTCCAGGTCGACCTCGTCGGGAGCCGCGCCCTCGACTGCACCGAGCCCGGCTGAATGTCCCTCCTCGGTGTCACTTCCGCGTGAACTGCCGATGTCCTGTTCGGCGGTTGGGTACTGTCCTGTGCGCATGCCGGCTGAGGATCGGGAGCCGACCTCACAAGGACGTTGGGGAGACGGATGCTGAACGACGACGAAGTCCTCAAGGCCGTGCAGAACGAGATCAAGGGGCGAGGGGAAACCCTGTCAGTGACACCGCCGGGTGCCGCCGCAATCACGTGGCATCCCCTCCTGGAGGGAAAAATCGTACGGTGCCTCGAATCCCGCACGGAACATGAGCGCTTTCACGCGGGCCCTCTCGACCTCTCGAACCTTCCGGCGTACGACACCACGATCAGCCGGCGCCGCATTCCGCCGCCCCGGGATCCGTCCAAGCAGAGCACTCTGAAACTGGTACGTCGAGGGTCGGTCGACGACCGATCCTGCGACTGCGGCAACGGCAGCATCGCCTGCCAACGCTGCAAAGGCGCAGGCGACCTCCCATGCGAGCCGTACCGCCCCTGCGCTGAATGCCGAGGCCTCGACAGCTGTTTGCGGTGCGTCGGCACCGGCTTCCCCAACCCGAAACCGGCCGGCCCGGCCGCGCAGGACACTGACGGTCGCGTCCAGTGCAGGCAATGCGGTGCCCACGACGCCGCATGCGCCGGATGCCATGGTCGCGGCCAGCTCCAGTGCAGCACCTGCAAGGCCACAGGATCTCGATCCTGCCCCGATTGTGACGGGGACGGCACCGTGCAGCACCAGCACTGCGCAGGCACGGGCAGGACCGTGACCTGGACGGAAGGCGTCGTCACTAGAACGCCCAGCGCCGGCGACGTCAAACTCCCCGAACACGGAGTGCCCTACCTCGCACGCCAACAGGTACGTGAACGCGGGACCTGGGCCCCGACGAACCTGACCGACAACGACCCCCTGCGAGACCACCTCACAAAAGAGTTCGGCCCGAGCCTGAAGACGTTGCTCCTCCCGCACGATCAGGAAATCGCACGTCAGGCAACAGCCGGATACACACGGCTCGCACGAGTCGTCGTGGCAGGACACCCGCACCGGGTCTACTTCGTCTTTCCCGCCTCCGGGGGGCCGCATGTGCTGGTGCTCCCCTCACAGAGGCGAACCTGGCAGATCACCGCGATCGTGCTTGGTGTACTCGTACTGCTCGCTCTGATCGCACGGCTCGCTGTCTGACCGAGGTACTGCAGCCCAGTCAGCGCGCGAGACTGTGCGGACCGGTACTGCGCAGATCCTCACCGTGGTGGCGGAGGGGTCCGGGCGGGGAAGTCGGCGGATGGCTCGTTCGCTGTGTTCGGGATGCGGGTGTGTCAGCTGTTTCGGTAGGACGCGTCCAGGTCGGGGATCTCGACGGAGGTGTGCAGGGTGACACCATCGACTGGCTTGACCTGGGCGGCGACCAGGGCGAGCACGGCGGCCGCGAGGCGGGCCTTGGCCGCGTCGGTGCGGCCGTGGAGCAGGCCTATCTCGACGTGCAGGACGGCATGGCCCTCGGTCTCGGCGCCGACGCTGAAGTCCTCGACCTGGCGGAAGCGGGTCCTGCAAGCTTCCAGGCGGGCGCCGACGGTGTCGACGACGATCGGGTGCAGGGCGAGCGCGAAGGCCGGGCGGTCGAAGGCCGCGTCGAGCGGGCCGGAGTAGTCGACGGTGATCTGCGGCATGGCGGGCAGCTCCTCGGAGGGGATCACATGATCGGCTCCCACCCTACGGAGAGCGGCTCAGAGATCGTTTTCGTCCGATGTTTCATCCCGGGATGGGATGTTCTGTGGTCTTCTTCGGGTCGCGCCAGGAGAGGGTGTTCTCATTGGTGAGGCGACGGGCCATGAGGCCGGTCATGGCGATGTGGATCATGGCTTCGGAGGGGGCGGGCAAGGTTTCGCAGTCGCGGTCCGGGCGGCGGTGGAGCATGAGTCAGCCGTAGGTCCGCTCGACCGCCCACCGCTTCGGGATCGGGGTGAAGCCCCTGCTCCCAGGCTTGCGGGCGGTGATCTCCATGTCGATGCCGAGGGTGGCGGCATGCTCGACGAGGTGCTGGCGGTAACCGCCGTCGCCCCACACCTTGCGGATGCCCGGATGGTCGGCGGCAACCTGGTCGAGCAGTGCGGTGCCGGCAACAGATTCCTGCACGCCGGCCGCGGTCACCAGCACGCCGAGGAGGAGGCCGAGCGTGTCGATGACGACTTCGCTTCCGTCCGACGATCTTCTTGCCGGCGTCGATGCCCTGGCCGGAGACGGGAACGCTGGTGGAGGTCTTGACGCTCTGCGCATCGATCGCGCAGGCCGTTGGCTCGGTTTCCTGGCTTCCCTTCTCTTGTACAAGCTGCCGGAGCGGGCCGTTGAGCTGGGCGAACACGCCCTCGTCGGCGCATTTGGAGAAGTTGCCGTAGATGGTGTTCCAGTGCGGGAAGTCGTGCGGGAGGTACCGCCACTGGACCCCGGTGCGGTCCACGTACAAGATCGCGTCCATGATGTCGCGCAGGTCGTGTTCGGGCGGCCGGCCGCCTGCTTTCCGACCTCGCAGGCGAACTCGAACCCCACCCCGACAGCGAACGTCGCATGGCCGAGCGTATGAACCCGCGCCGGACCCTTGAGCTGGATGCCGGCCATGCTTCTTTGGCCTCTCAGCCGGGCCCGGTCACCGACCTCGTCGGGGAGGCCGCAGGAACGGCTGCCTGATCGCTGATTCGGCGGTCATCGGGCCCGGTCACGGACTTCGCGGTGCAGGGGGCTTCGTGGTCGGCTCGAGGACAGGCCGTCCGGCCCGTCGGCCACACTTCGCCTTCTTGGCCTGGTGGTTGACCCAGCGGCCGGTTTCTACCGTGTGCCGGCCGGCCTGGGTCCGCAGCACCGGCCAACTACAGGGCTTCCTGATCGCGCGTGGGCAGTCCCGGTTCCGCCGGGACGGAACGAGACGGCTGCGTGCCTCGCGACCGGCCTCGGTGATGGAGCGGGGCAAACCGTGCCCCGATCAGCAGTGTCGCGCCAGTCGAGAACGCGGTCCGCACGGACGCGGCGCCGAACTCGGCCGTGCCGATCAGCAGCAGCCTTCGTCGACCGATCCGATTACCCAGGGTGCCCATCGTGATCACGAACCCGGCCGTCATGAACCCGTAAGCCCAGGCGGTGCCAGGAACAGGACGTCAATGTCCCGGCCGACCAGCAGGCTGGGCAGCGCCAGCAGGGCCAGGCCGAGCCAGGCCCGCCCGGCACGCTCCACGGCCGGTGCCGTCTCGGTCGCTGTTGTACTCATGGGGCAACCACCTCTGGTGGACGGTCGCCATGAGGTCGGAGCCGATCGAAGGATCTTTACCCGAACCGGGAGGATCATCTGATCCGCTGAATCCGTCGCCGGTATGTCAAGATCGGCCGGTCCGCGACGACTACCCGATGACGGGGCCCGACCGGGCACCGCGACGGTGAGGAGTTGGACATGAAGTTCCTGCTGATCATGCACATCAACCCGGCCATCATGGAGGAGCTGACAGAGGCCGAGCGCCAGGAGA
>NZ_JBSFBQ010000046.1:0-10320 GCF_053593015.1 Streptomyces sp. NPDC002403
GGCGCAACACCACGCTCCTGCCGCTGTACTCGCTGATGCTGGGCCTGCTGGCGCTACTGCTCGTGCGCGCCGCTACGGGATGCGCAGCGAACAGACCCTGCTGCCGCTGTCGAAGACCCGCAAGTCCTTGATCATCTTGAGTGCGAGGCGGTGGTGCCCCCGCTCGTCGGGGTGGAGCCCGTCATTGAGCAGCGACAGCGGGACCTGGCCGCCGTTGCTGTTCAGCCAGTCGTTGTAGTGGTCGATGAACACGGCGTTCTGCGCCGCCGCGACCTCGCCCATCACCTGCGCGTACCGCGAAAGACCCACCCGGCCGGGCCACTTGGCCGGATCGACCGGGTTGGGCGACTGGAGCACCGGAACCGGCGAGCCGGGCAGCGCCCGCACCGAGCGGACGAGCGAGACGAGATTGGCCCGGTAGGCCTCGGGGCCGAGACCCGACGTCGCGATGTCGTTCGTACCGATCATGATCGAGACCACCCGCGGCGAGAAGGCGGTGACCCGCTCCCCGAACATGGCGACGAGTTCGGCGCTGGTGGCGCCGCTCACGCCGGAGTCGATCACGAAGTCGCGGTTCTTCGGCTTGCCCAGCTCCCAGCGGACGCGTTCCGTCCAGTGCTCCGGGTAGCTGCGCCAGCCGTTGGTGTGCAGGGCGCCGTGGGTGATGCTGTCGCCGGTGACGACCCAGGTGGCGGGAGTGTCGCTGTTCAGGACCGTGGAGATCGTGCCGAGGTCGGCGAGGTCGGGGCGGGTGCTCTGTGCGACCAGTTCGGCCTCGCCGAGCACCCGGTCCCAGACCGCGGCCCGCTCGACGGTGCCGGTGCAGAACCACTCGCCGCCGGGGTGGTCGCTGTCGAGATTGCGGCCGAGAGCGAGCGCGCTCAGCCCGGAGACATCGGCGAAGAAGGAGTGGCGCGCGGTCGCGAACACCGTGCGTCCGCCGGCGTGGAGCCGGGTGCCGGAGGAGTCGACGGTGACAGCGACGGTATGCGGCAGACCGTCGTCATAACGCGTCCGGGTCATGACATTGACCAGCACCGAACCCTTCTCGCGCGCGGAGAACTGCAGGGCGCCGCCGCTCAGGTTCAGCGTGATGTTGGACGAGGGCTCGGTCGGGTCCGAGGCGCTGAGCAGGGTCATCGCCTCGTTGTGGCTGGTGGTGCGGAAGGTGACGACGATGGTCCCCGCGGTGAGCGGGGCGAGTGCGCCGACCCGGTCCGACAGGTCGACGTACTCGCTGCCGTCCAGGTCCACGGGGGTGTCGTGGTCCAGGAGCGGACCGCCGCCCGGAGCGGCGGCGAAGGCGCGGCCGCCGAGCGGGGCGCTCAGGGCCGCCGCGCCAGCGGCAAGAAGCATGGATCGTCTGCGCACGGAAGGTGCCTCCGGTCAGGAGTGGCCGGCCCGCCCCGACGGCGGGCCTGCGAACAGGGAACGCACCCAGGCCAGTTGCTCCCGCTGCTGATACGCCGTGCCGCCCTCGTGCCCGTTGAACTCGTAGACGCGTACGTCCTTGGGCCCCGCGTAGTGGTTGTACGCGGTGAAGCAGGTGGAGGGCGGACAGATCTCGTCCATCATCGCGATCGAGAACAGCGCGGGAGCGGTGGCGCGGGTGGCGAGCAGCGCCGCGTCGAAGTACGACAGGGTGGTGAACGCCGCCTCGGCGCGGTCGCGGTGGAGCTTCAGGTACTCGGCGATCTCGGTGTACGGAGGCCGGCTCGAAATGTCCGCGCCGCGCCGGAAGTTGCAGAGGAACGGCACGTCCGGCATCACCCCGGCCAGCCCCGGTACCAGCCCCGACACCGCCAGCGCGATCCCGCCGCCCTGGCTGACCCCGGTCACGACGATCCGGTCCGGATCGACCGCGGGGTGTTCGCGCACCGCCTCGACGCAGCGCACCGCGTCGGTGAACACCCGCCGGTAGTAGTACGTCTCGGGGCTCTCGATGCCGCGGGTGAGGAAGCCGGGCACGGTGCCGGCCGCGCCGGCGTCCGTATCGGCGGTGGAGCCGCCCGCGGCCGACCAGCCCTGACCGCGGGTGTCCATGATCAGGTGTGCGTGACCGGCGGACGCCCAGAGCGTGTTCTCGTGCGCGAGGCCGCGCCCCCGCCCGTAGCCGAGGAACTCGACCACGCAGCCGAGGGGTTCGGTGGCCACGGCCGGCAGGTGCAGCCAGCCGTGGACCGGACGTCCGGCGAAGCCGGGCAATGTCACATCGTAGGTACGGATCTGGGTGAGCCCGGTGTCCACGGGCGCGAACACCGGCTTCGGTACCGGGCCGCCGGTGGCGGGCGCCTCGCTCAGGGTGCTCGACCAGAAGGCGTCGAAGCCGTCCGGAACCGGCAGCTCGGGCCGGTAGCCGCGGCAGTCCGCGAGCGAGAGGTCCGTCAACGGCATGGAGGTGCCCTCCTGGGGTGCGCCGGGGGTGTGAACGCCGGGCATCGAGACAGAAGACGTCAGATGTCCTGGCGGCACACGGACCCTAGGCAGCCCTCGCGCCGGCCGTCAAGGGCCCGGCCGGCGGATCACGGCACGATCCGGACGGGAGGCCCTAGTCCAGGGCGCTGTCGCGGGCGCGGGCCTCGGAGATCCGGCGCCGGACCGGGGCGTAGTGCTCGCCCAGGGCCTTCATGAAGCCGGTGATGTCCCCGGCCCGTGCGGCGTCCACGATGTTCTGGTGGGCCGCGATCGTCGCCATCTCGTCGGCGTGCGTGAATCCGTCGAGATGCGGCGCGACGATCGAGTACACGTCCCAGAAGGCCATCGAGAGCTGGCCGATCAGTTCATTGCCGAGCGGTGCCACCAGGAGCGCGTGGAACGCCCGGTCCGCCTCCACGAAGCCGTGCCCGTCCTGGGCGCCGGTCCTGCGCATCGTGGTGACCAGGCCGTCCAGCCTGTCGAGCTGCTCCGGGCTGAGCAGCGAGACGATCCGGTCGGCCATCCCGCGCTCGAAGAGCTCGCGCACGTCGACGAGGTCGGCCATCACCTGGAAGTCGTCGTCGGGGGAGAGCAGTCCGCGGAAGGTCAGGCTCTCCACCAGGGCCGACAGGCTCAGCCTGCCCACGTATGTGCCGTGCCCGTGCCGCACCTCCACGATGTCCAGCGCGGCGAGGATCTTGACCGCCTCGCGGACGCTGGAGCGGCTGGCGCCGAGCGCCTCGCACAGGGCCGGCTCGGTGGGCAGCGGGTCCCCGGGGCGAAGACGCTTTTCGAGGATGTAGCGCTTGATGCCCTCGACCACTTCCTGCCGGAGCAGCTGCCGGCCGGGCTTCGCACCGGACATATGTGCACTCCCCACCTCTTGACCCCTCTCGATTGTCCAGCTACGTTCCCACGCTATCAAGGCATCAGACATCTGACGTCTGATGCTCAGGGCTTCCGATCCCTCGCGATCCTGCGCCCCGCCTCCTGCTTCCCCACCAGATCTCCCCCTCACGTTCCACCTTCGACGTCCCTGGAGGACCCGTGCCCGAGCTGAGACCAGCCGGTGTCGAGCGCCGCACCTTCCTGCGATACACCGGTGCTGTCGGCGCGGCAGCCGCCATCACGGCGAGCCTTTCCGCCTGCGGCGGGCCGTCATCGACCGCTGACGGCACGGCGGACAAGGGCAGCGGCAGCGGCCTGATCGAGGCCGGTCTCTCGTACCCCCTGTCGACCGGCTTCGACCCGATGATCACCTCGGGTGCGACCCCGTACGCCGCCAATATGCACATCTTCGAGGGCCTCGTGGATCTCGATCCGGCAACACTCGTGGCCCGTCCCGCGCTCGCCACCGAGATGCCGAAGAAGATCAACGCCACCACCTACCGGGCCACGCTCCGCGAGGGCGCCACCTTCCACGACGGGTCACCGGTCACCGCCGACGACGTGGTGTTCAGCTTCGAACGCATCCTGGACCCGAAGAACGCCTCCCTCATGGCGCAGTTCGTGCCCTTCATCGACACGGTGAAGGCCGTCGACGCCGGCACGGTCGAGTTCAAGCTGAAGTACCCCTTCGCGCTCTTCCCGTCCCGCATCGCCGTCGCCCGGATCGTCCCGAAGAAGATCGTCGAACCGGACCCCAAGGCGTTCGACGCCAAGCCGGTCGGCTCGGGGCCGTACAAGTTCGTCGAGGCGACCCGCGAGGACAAGATCGTCTTCGAGGCGTACGACAAGTACAACGGCGCGCACCCGGCCAGGGCCAAGAAGATGATCTGGCGGCTGATGTCGGACCAGTCGGCACGCGTCAGCGCCATGGAGTCGGGCCGCGTCCAGGCCATCGAGGACGTCCCCTACATCGACGTCGAGCGGCTCGCCGGCTCCTCGAAGACCGAGTCCGTGCAGTCCTTCGGCCTGCTCTTCCTGATGTTCAACACCGCCGACAGGCGGTTCGCGGACAAGCGCGTGCGCCAGGCACTGCACTACGCCCTGGACACCGAGAAGATCATCTCGACGGCGATGGTGGGCAACGCCGCAGCCGCCACCGGATACGTCCCCGCCACCCACCCCGACTACCACAAGGCCGCCACGGTCTACACGCACGACGTGGCGAAGGCCAGGCAGCTGCTCGCCGACGCGGGCGTCAAGAACCTCTCCTTCACCGTCCTCACCACCGACACCGGCTGGGTCAAGGACATCGCCCCGCTGCTGAAGGAGAGCTGGGAGGCGGCCGGCGTCAAGGTCACCCTCGACATCGCCCAGTCCCCGGCCCAGTACGCCAAGATCGACAAGGGTGCCTTCGAGGTGCTGGTCGCCCCCGGCGACCCGTCCGTCTTCGGCAACGACGCCGACCTCCTGCTGCGCTGGTTCTACTACGGCTTCTGGCCCGAGAGCCGTTACGGCTGGGGCAAGTCCGAGGCGTACAAGAAGGTCAGGCAGACCCTCGACAAGGCCGCCCGGGCCGCCGACGAGGCGAAGCGCAAGGAGCTGTGGGGCGAGGTCACCGACCTGGTCGCCGACGAGGCCGCGCTCTACCCGATCCTCCACCGCAAGCTGCCCACGGCCTGGAACGAGAAGGCGCTGCCCGGCTTCAAGCCGCTGCCCACCACGGGCCTCTCCTTCCTGGACGTCAGCCGCGCCTGACCGGCTCACGGCGCCCGATCGCCCGGCCCGGGACACCTGCCCTCCCCAGGTGTCCCGGGCCACCACACCGCCCAACCGCAAGGAACCCGACGATGGTTGCTTTTCTCCGGCTCGCGCTGCGCCGCGTCGCGATGATGCCGGTGATGATCCTCGGCATCGCGCTGCTCGTCTTCGTGGTGCTCCAGTTCTCGCCGGCCGACCCGGCCTTCAACGCGCTCGGGGAGAGCGCCACCCCCGAGGCCCGGGCGGCGTTCGCCGAGGCCAACGGCCTCAACGACCCGCTCCCGGTCAGGTACTTCCACTTCCTCGGACAGCTGCTCCACTTCGACCTTGGCATGACCGTCCCGCCGAGCCAGCCCGTGGTCGACCGGATCACCGCCGCCTTCCCGCTCACCCTCCAGCTGACCCTGCTCGGACTGCTCCTGGCGGTCGTGCTGGCCGTGCTGTTCGGAGTGACCGGTGCGATGTACCGGGACCGCTGGCCCGACCAGCTGTTCCGGGTGGTCTCCATGGCGGGCGTCGCCATCCCGTCCTTCTGGCTCGGCGTGCTGCTCATCCAGCAGTTCGCGCTGAACACCCGGATCTTCCCGACCGGCGGATACACCAACCCGGCCGACTCCTTCAGCGGCTGGCTCACCACCATGGCCCTGCCCGCGGTCTCGCTCGCGCTCCCGGTCTCCGCCTCCCTCGCCCGGCTCGTACGGACCTCGATGGTCGCTGAGCTCGACCGTGACTACGTACGCACCGCCCGCGGCAACGGCCTCCCGCCGCTGCTGGTGATCCGCTCGGTGCTGCGCAACGCGCTCGTCACCCCGCTGACCGTGCTCGGCATCAAGGTCGGCTACATGCTCAGCGGCGCCGTCGTCATCGAAGCGATCTTCGATCTGCCCGGCATGGGCAAGCTCATCCTCGAAGGTGTCACCGGCGGCGATGTCGCCCTGGTCCAGGGCACCGTACTGACCATCGCCATCGCGTTCCTGGTGGTCAACGTCATCGTCGACCTGCTCTATCTGCTGGTCAACCCCCGCATCAGGACGGTGTGACATGTTCGCCACCGGCCGTCTGGCCAACAAACTGTCCCGACCCGGCATCGCGTTCCGCGCCCTCCCGGTCACCTCCCGCATCGCCCTCGGCGTACTGATCGTCGTCGTCCTCGGTGCCGTACTCGCCCCGCTGTTCACCCAGAACCCGCTGACCACCGGCACCCCGGTGCAGGCACCCAGCGGCGCCCACTGGTTCGGCACCGACCGGGCCGGCCGCGACATCTTCGCCCGGGTCGTGCACGGCTCGCGCTACTCGCTGGTGATCGGCCTCGGCGCGACCGCGCTCGCACTGGTCGCCGGAGCCCTGCTCGGCTCGATCGCCGCCACCTCGCGCAGGCTCGGCGACGAGTCCGTGATGCGGACCCTCGACGTCGTGATGTCGTTCCCGCCGATCGCGCTGGCCGCCGTCCTCGTCGCGGTCTTCGGCACCAGCGTCCCGGTGATCATCTTCACCATCGCCTTCGTCTACACCCCGTCGCTGGCCCGTGTGGTCCGCGCCAATGTGCTCTCCCAGTACGGCGAGGACTACGTCGCCGCCGAGAAGGTCATCGGCGCCCGGCGCGGCTACATCGTGCTCCGCCACGTCGCCGTCAACTGCATGGCCCCGGTCATGGTGTTCGCCACCGTCATGGTCGCCGAGGCGATCATCTTCGAGGCCAGCCTCTCCTTCATCGGCGCCGGAGTGCAGGACCCCGACCCCAGCTGGGGCAGCGTCCTCGCCTACGGCCGGCAGATCCTCCTGGCCGGCGGCTGGTGGGCCACCTTCTTCCCCGGCCTCGCCCTGCTGATCACCGTCCTCGCCCTCAACATCCTCTCCGAGGGCCTCACCGACGCCTCGGCGGCGCCCAAGAGCGCCGGGCCCGCCACCGACCCCACCGCAACCACCGCGCCCGACCCGGTCGAGGCCGCCTCCGCCGTGGACGTCGACGCCGCCCTCGCCAGGCTCGCCGAGCGCGTCGAGGCCACCGAACCGACCATCACCCCGGTACGGGACGACGCCGCCGAACTGCTCGTCGTGCGGGACCTGTCGATCCGCTTCCCCGACCGCTACGGGCAGATCCCCGTCGTCGACTCGCTGAACTTCACCGTTCACGAGGGCGAGACCCTCGGCCTGGTCGGCGAGTCCGGCTGCGGCAAGTCCATCACCAGCCTCGCCGTCATGGGCCTGCTCGCCCGCAACGCCGAGGTCAGCGGCGAGATCCTGTACCGCGGCCGGAACCTGCTGGAGATGTCACCGAAGGAACGCCGGGCACTGATGGGTCCGGAGATCGCGATGGTCTACCAGGACGCGCTCTCCTCCCTCAACCCCTCCGTCCTCGTCGGCACCCAGCTCAAGCAGCTCACCTCGCGCGGCGGTACGAAGACCCCGGCCGAACTCCTGGAACTCGTCGGTCTCGCACCCGAACGCACCCTGCGCAGCTACCCCCACGAGCTCTCCGGCGGCCAGCGACAGCGCGTCCTGATCGCCATGGCGCTCTCCCGCGACCCGCGCCTGCTCATCGCCGACGAACCGACCACCGCCCTCGACGTCACCGTCCAGGCCCAGGTCGTCGAACTCCTCGTGAAGCTGCGCGACGAACTCGGCTTCGCCATGGTCCTCGTCTCGCACGACCTCGCCCTCGTCGGCGACCTCTCGCACCGGGTCGCCGTGATGTACGCGGGCCGTCTCGCCGAGATCGGCTCGACCCGCTCCGTACTCACCGGCCCCACCCACCACTACAGCCGCGGCCTGCTCGGCTCGGTCGTCTCCCTGGAGGCCGGCGCCGACCGGCTGCACCAGATCCGCGGCATCGTCCCCGCACCGCAGGGCTTCGGCGCCGGCTGCCGCTTCGCCTCGCGCTGTGACGCGGCCACCGACCTGTGCCGCACCACCGCACCCGAACTCACCGCACGCGACACCGCCAACGACCACGGCTTCGCCTGCCACCACCCGGCGAAGGCCGCACGACTGGAAGGGAGCGCCCGGTGATCAGGCTCGACGGCGTCCACGTACGCCACAAGGCACGCAGCGGCGGAGTCTTCCGCCGGGACGCCGTGCACGCCCTGACCGACGCCACCCTGGAGGTCGAGCGCGGCGAGATCGTCGGCCTGGTCGGCGAGTCCGGCTGCGGCAAGTCCACCCTGGCCCGGGTACTGACCGGACTGCAGAAACCCACCGAGGGCCAGGTCAGCTTCCACGGCCGAGACCTGTGGACGATGTCCGCGGCACAGCGCCGCGACGACTTCGGCTCCGCCGTCGGTGTCGTCTTCCAGGACCCGTCCACCGCCCTCAACCCCCGGCTCACGGTCCGTCAGATCCTCCGTGACCCGCTCGACGTGCACAGACGCGGCACCCGCGAGGAGCGCGAGGCTCGCGTCGAGGAACTCCTCGACCTGGTCGGCCTGCCCGGCCACACCCTTGCCGCGCTCCCCGGACAGCTCTCCGGCGGTCAGCGCCAGCGCGTCGCCATCGCCCGCGCCCTGGCCCTGGAACCGGAACTGATCGTCGCCGACGAACCGACCTCCGCCCTGGACGTCTCGGTCCGCGCCCAGGTCCTCAACCTCCTGGTCGACCTGCGTGAACGCCTCGGCCTCGGCATGGTGTTCATCTCGCACGACATCCAGACGGTGCGCTACCTCGCCGACCGCCTCGCCGTCCTCTACCTCGGCCGGATCGTGGAGCAAGGGCGCGCGGCCGATGTGGCGGGCGCACCCGTGCACCCGTACACCGAGGCCCTGCTCTCCGCGACCCCGAGCCTGCTGGAGACCACCGAACGCATCGTGCTCACCGGACCGGTGCCCTCGGCCACCAACCCGCCGTCCGGCTGCCCGTTCCGTACCCGCTGCTGGAAGGCTGACGACGCCTGCGCCACGGTCTTTCCCGCCGAGGCCGCGGGCCCGGACGGACACCGCTGGCACTGCGTCCACCCCCAGAGCCCCGCTTCCCCCGTACCGTCCGCAAGGAGCACCGCATGACCGCCCGGAACCCCCGCTACACCGGCGTGATCCCACCCGTCGTCACCCCGCTGACCGCCGACGGCGAGATCGACCGCCCCTCCCTGGAGCGGGTTGTCGGGCATCTGCTCGACGGCGGCGTCAGCGGCCTGTTCGCCCTCGGCAGCTCGGGGGAGACCGCCTATCTGACACCCGGCCGGCAGGACGAGGTCATCAAGGTCATCACGGCCGCCTGCGCCGGGCAGGTTCCGGTGCTCGTCGGAGCGATCGAGACCACCACCGGCCGGGCCATCGAGCGGGCCCGCGCCGCCGAAGCGCTCGGCGCCGACGCCGTCGTCGTCACCGCCCCGTTCTACACACGCACGCACGACACCGAGATCGACCGCCACTTCCGCGACATCGCAGCCGCCCTCGACCTGCCGGTCCTGGCGTACGACGTACCGGTCTGTGTGCACAGCAAGCTCGACCCGGAGCTGCTGCTGCCGCTCGCCGCGGACGGTGTGCTCGCCGGGGTGAAGGACTCCAGCGGCGACGACGGTTCGTTCCGCCGCCTGGCCATCGGTGCCCGCGAGCTCCCGGAGTTCTCCGTGCTCACCGGGCACGAGCTGGTTGTCGACGCGATGATGCTCGGCGGCGCGGACGGCTCGGTCCCCGGGCTCGGCAATGTGGACCCGCACGGCTACGTACGTCTCCACGAGGCCGCGGTACGGGGCGACTGGGCCGCCGCCCGGGCCGAACAGGACCGGCTGGTCGCGCTCTTCGACATCGTCCGTGCCGCCCGCCCCGGCACGGCGTCCGCCACCGCCGCGGGCCTGGGTGCCTTCAAGACCGCCCTCATGCTGCTCGGGATCATCCAGACGAATGCGGTGAGCGCGCCGATGCGCCGCCTGGACGCGGCCGAGACCGCCGGGATCGCGGCCTGCCTGGACCGTGCGGGGCTCGCCCGGATCTGAGCCGGCCCGAACGGAAGAACAGCGGTCCGTCGTCACAGCCCCGGCTGTGACGACGGACCGCTGTTCGGGATCCGCTACCTGTCGACCGCGTCGGTCAGTCCTTCGCGGCGCGAGTGCGGCGGACCAGCAGAGTGCCACCGAGCACCATGGCCGCGGCGGCCCCGCCGGCCATCCCCAGGTTGGCTTCGGCACCGGTGTGCGCCAGCTGCGGCGGCTCGTGGTGCGACGGAGTGTGGTGGTTCGGCGGCTGGTGGTGCTTGGGCGGGCAGTCCGGCTTGTGGTGGACCGGAGGCTTGTGGTGGGTCGGGGGCTTGTGGTGGACCGGCGGCTTG
>NZ_JBSFBQ010000046.1:10419-62885 GCF_053593015.1 Streptomyces sp. NPDC002403
GTGGTGCTCCGGCGGGCAGTCCGGCTTGTGGTGGGTCGGGGGCTTGTGGTGGACCGGCGGCTTGTGGTGCTCCGGCGGGCAGTCCGGCTTGTGGTGGGTCGGGGGCTTGTGGTGGACCGGCGGCTTGTGGTGCTCCGGCGGGCAGTCCGGCTTGTGGTGCGTCGGAGGCTTGTGCGTCGTCGGGGGCTCGTGCGGCGGGTGGACCGGCGGCGGAGTCTCGTTCCCGCCGGACTCGTTGCCGCACTTGTTCCCGAAGGCCGGGTTCAGCGCACCGATGACATCGACGGTGTTGCCGCAGACATCGACCGGAACGTCCACCGGAACCTGGATGTTGTTGCCGGACAGCACTCCGGGGGAGCCGACCGCGCCGCCCTCGGCGCTCGCCCCCTGGTCCCCGCCGTCCTGGCCGCCCTGGCCGCCCTGGCCGTCCTCGTTTCCGCACTTGTTGCCGAACGCGGAGTTCAGCAGCCCGACGACATCGACGGTGTCGCCGCACACATTGACCGGCACGTGCACCGGGACCTGCACGTTGTTGCCCGAGCCGACACCGGGCGAACCGATGGCCGCGCCGTCGGCGGAGGCATCCGCGAACGCGTATCCACCGGCTGAGGTCAGGATCCCTGACGCCGCCGCCATCACCAGCACGCTCTTACTCAAGGCTTTTCGCATTGACTGCCCCTTCTTAGGACATTACGTGCGAGCAGAACGCTCGCGGTTCATTCATCAGGCCGGTGCGGAGGCCGCCGGGAGACGAATCCCGCGGCGCCCGTGCGTGACTCGGCTAGCGGCGGTTTCGGAAAGCGCGGAGACGATGAAGGGATGTGTTTCATGGGGGGTCCGCGCTTCTGCCGGTCAAGCGCCCGAACCTGCACGCTTGTGTCACTCATAACGAGGAGAAATTGTTGAGGAAACTCGACAGGTCGTGGAAATTCTGTGACCACTCGAACGGGGGACAGATGTATGCCGGTTCGGGCCCCTTCGACGTGTACGTGCGTTCGTTTCGTCGAGTGGGTAAACGGTGCCCGGACGCCGGGAGACGGCTGGTCGGGCCGCTTCCGTCCGGACGCTCTCGCACATGCTGTTTCGCACTGCTGTACGCGCACCTCTGGCATTCGGGTGAATGGAGAGAACCAAACGCCCGGTCACGAGTTGGTCAGGGGGCTCCGGTACGGGGCATCCAGTACGAGAAGGGTTAATCGTGATCAAGAAGGTTCTGGCAACGGGTGCCGTTGCCGCCTCCATCCTCGGTCTGGGCGCGACGCAGGCGATGGCCATCGGCGACGACGGCGGTACGACCTCGGTCAACGGCAACGGAGCCTCGCAGTCGTTCGGCAACGCCGAGACCCACGGTGACGGCAGCCCGCAGTTCGGTCTGGTCCAGGGAAGCCTGAACAAGCCGTGCATCGGCCTGCCGGCCAAGGCCAACGTCGGCTCGCTCATCGGCCTGATCCCGGTCGCGGTCCAGGACGTCAACGTGCTGTCCTCGCCGCAGAACCAGCAGTGCACCGAGAACTCCACCCAGGCCAAGGGTGACGAGCCGCTGTCGCACATCCTGGACGGCATCCCGGTGCTCTCCGGCAACGGTGCCGGCAACAGCTGATCCGCAGTTGATCCAGCCATAGACCACAGGCCCGGGCCGCAGGCGTTCCTCCTCCGCGCGGCCCGGGCCTGTTGCTGTCGTTCCCCGGAACTGGCACATCGGATTGTCGGAAGACCTTGCCGGTGACATCGGGTGATCGATGTTGCATCGTTCGGGCGATATTTCAAGAATCTCTTGCCAGCAGAGTTTCGAATACCGTCTGAAATCGTTACGAATTACACCGGCGGAGTTACGGGTGCTCAGGACCGCGCTCGTGCGGCACGAAAGACGTTGCCGCTTCGGACTCCGTCAAAGAAAGGGAACAACGTGAAGTACACCAAGGTTGCCGCCATCGCCGCCGGAACCCTGATGGCGATGGGCGCTGCCGCGCCCGCCTTCGCCGACTCCGGTGCCGAGGGCGGCGCTGCTTTCTCCCCGGGTGTGGTGTCCGGCAACAACATCCAGGTCCCGGTCCACATCCCGGTCAACCTGTGCGGCGACACCGTCGACGTGATCGGCCTGCTCAACCCCGCTTTCGGCGGCAACTGCGGCAACGTCTGACCTCTGGTCGGACGGGCGGAACGCTCATGACCGGAAGGCCCCGGACCGCACTCGATGCGGTCCGGGGCCTTCCCCCTTTCTCTTCCGGCATTCGATCGGGTGGTCCCGCAGAAAAGGCGGCCCCGTCCAGTTGCCGTGCCGCAACCGCATCGTTACCCAGGGTGAAAGCGGCAGAAGGCACGGCTAAAGAAGGCTCGTGCGGCGCGGGAACGCGACCGAAACAGATGCCGCTGCAGAAGGGAACCCGAAAGTGAAGTACGCGAAGACTGCTGCGTTCGTTGCCGGTTCCGTGGTTGCTCTCGGAACGGCTGCTCCCGCCTTCGCCGTCACCAACGCCACGGCCCCCAACTTCAGCCTCAACGGAGGCGTCAACCAGGTGGTCGAGAGCGCCCCGCAGGCCGTCGACCCGATCGTCGACACGGTCGGCGGCGCCGCGGAATCGGTGCAGAAGAACGGCACCGTCACCAAGCTGGCCGGCCAGGCCACCGGCGCCGCCAAGGGTGCGGCACCGCTCATGGGCGGCCTGCCGCTCGGCGGCTGATCCGTCGCGCTGCGGCAGTTCCCCGCCGGTCCCCGGCCATTCCCATTCCTCCGGTGCGGTGAATTCGGCGAACAACCGGACGTAAAAGCACCGTTCGAGTGAATCGGCACAACCATCCCCGTTGTCGTGAGTTGATCAGGGCGCTCCGGACAGGCGGGCAACAGAGAACCCCAGAAGGGCAATTTCATGATCAAGAAGATTATGGCCTCGGCAGCCGTCGCTGCCTCGATCGTCGGTGTCTCCGCCGCGATCGCCCCGCAGGCCATGGCCATCGGTAACGACGGTGGCACGACGTCGGTCAACGGCAACGACGCCATCCAGTCGTACGGCAACTCCGCCACCCACGGCGACTGGAGCCCGCAGTTCGCGCTCATCCAGGGCTCGCTCAACAAGCCCTGCATCGCGCTGCCGGCCAAGGCCAACGTCGGTTCGGTCCTCGGGGCCATCCCGATCTCGGTCCAGGACATCAACGTCCTGGCCTCGCCGCAGAACCAGCAGTGCACCGAGAACTCCACCCAGGCCAAGGGTGACGAGGCGCTCTCGCACATCCTGGACGACATCCCGATCCTGTCCGGCAACGGCGCCGGCAACAACTAGGGCCGTACCGCTCCGGGCGCTCCTCGTCGGCTTTCCGAGCCGGCAGGGAGCGCGCCGCGGGCAGCTTCGCACCCGTCTGTACGCAGTACCCGAAACGCCCGTGGGGTCGGCACATCCACACGGCAGCCGGTTCCCCGGCCGCCCGGATGCGCCGGCCCCACCGGTGTGTCCGGCCCGCCCGCCCCCTCGAAGGGGCGGGCGGACTGGGCCGGTTGCCGTAGTACCGGCAGACGTCACCCGCCGCACCGGGTAGGGGCCACTCATGGACCAGTACGGCAGTCAGCACCCCCGCGACCGGCAGCGGCACGCACAGGACGGCACACCCATCTACGATCGGCTGCTCGCCGAGTGGCGGGCGGCCCACGGCAGCCCGGATCCGGCCCCGCCCACGGCGCCCGAGCGGCCGTTGGCGGGGAGCCGGGTCCCGGCGGCCCGCACCTCCGGCGAGGCTGTCGACGGGTGACCGAAGATGGTCGAACTCATGCCGGATCGAACCCGTTTGAGTGGTACTGCGGAACCGACGCTTCCGTAGCGGGTTGATCAGTACGTTCCACAACGGGACGCTCCGAAAGGTGAAGCGTGATGAAGAAGATGATGGCCGGCGCAGCAGTGGCCGTGTCCCTGGTCGGTCTGTCCGCCGCAGCGGCCCCCGCGGCCATGGCGATCGGCAATGACGGGGGCACCACGTCGGTCAACGGCAACGGCGCCGTGGACGAGTTCGGCAACAGCGTGACCCGGGGCGACGGCAGCCCGCAGGTCCAGCTCGTCCAGGGCACGCTGAACAAGGCCTGCGTCGGTCTGCCGCTCAAGGCCAACGCCGGTTCGCTCGTCGGTCTGCTGGTGCCGGTCGCGGTCCAGGACGTCAACGTGCTGTCCTCGCCGCAGAACCAGCAGTGCGCCGAGAACTCCACCCAGGCCAAGGGCGACGAGCCGCTGTCGCACCTCGTCGACGACATCCCGGTGCTCTCGGGCAACGGCATCGCCAACGACTGACGTGCCTGACGTGCGGGCTGCCCGGGGATCCGTCCCGCGGCCGCCCGCACCGCGGTGCGCGGCACCGCACAGCAGGATCCGGGGCACCGCCCCAGGGCTCCACGCATGAGGATGCCCACCGCACCACGGGGGGCGGTGGGCATTCGGCGTACCGGGGCGGGTCAGCCCAGGCTGCGCACCGGAAGGACGCAGTGGGCGGCTGTCGTGATGACCTCGGGGTCGGCCGCGAAGGACCGCAGCAGCTCCTCGCTCACCGGCCGGCCCGGTGCGCCCTGGGGCCACGGGCGGGTGGCGAACATGGCGTGCACCTCGCCCCGCTGACCGGCCGCCGCCAGCCACTCGGGCGGCGCGGGGTACTGCGCCGTGAAGTGCGGCATCGTCAGGACCGCCTGGCCGGCCTGGACGAGCAGCTTCACGGGAAGGCCCGGGTTCTCGGCGGCGTACACCGGACCGCTGCCGACGGGGAGCCCGCTGCGGTCCAGGGCCACGCGCATGGCGGCCTCGCCGGCCGCGGGGCCGTCCGTACCGTCGCCCAGCGAGTAGACGAGAAGGAAGGCGACGTCGCGGCCGTCGGCGGGGTGTTCGCCGCTCCATCCGATCAGTGTGATCGTGCCCAACTGGGCCTGTGTGAACGTGCCGGTGGAGGTCTGGGGTGAGGTCATGCTCGGCACCATAACGGCCACGGACCGGTCGTTGTGCATGCGTATCACCTGATCGAGGGAGATAACCGGATACCTCCGGTGGACGTGGCCCGAATCGTCTCCGCCCGAGGGCTGGAAACGGCCTCGATCAAATGTGTTGAGCCGCTCGGCGTGCACGGACTATGGTGTCCACTGTTCCGGACGGCGGGGATCAACCACCGCTGTCGGTCCCGTGCTTGAACCAGGAGGTGAGGATCGTGATGACTGTCGCTGCGATGGGCGCTGCCCACAACTCGAAGAGCATCGTTCCCACCCCCGTGGTCGCCGGCTGACCTACTCCGTAACTCTCCGCGCCTGTATGCGCGTTGCCGGGGCCACCCCTTTGAAGGGTTTCCCTTGTCTTTCCCGTCTTTTCCGTCCGTTTCGTCTCTTCAGGGCCTGTCCGCGTCGCATCCGCTGTCCCCGTACGGCTGGGACGACGCCTGGGCGGCCGCGTTCGCACCGTACGCCGAGCAGGGTCTGCTGCCCGGACGCGTGGTGCGGGTGGACCGCGGCCAGTGCGACGTCGTCACCCCGAACGGCACGCTCCGCGCCGACACCGCCTTCGTCGTCCCGCGCGATCCGATGCGGATCGTCTGCACGGGCGACTGGGTCGCCGTCGACCCCGACGGGGATCCGCAGTTCGTGCGGACGCTGCTGCCGCGGCGTACCGCCTTCGTCCGCTCGACGTCCTCGCAGCGCTCCGAAGGCCAGGTGCTCGCCACCAACGTGGACCACATCGTCATCTGCCTCTCGCTCGCGGTCGACTTCGACCTGGGGCGGGTGGAGCGCTTTCTCGCGCTCGCCATGTCCAGCTCCAGCGGCGCCGCGCTGCTGGGGGACGGCGGGCCGGCCGGTGACGGCGTGGCCGAGCCGATCGTGGTGCTGACCAAGGCCGACCTCGTGCCGGACGCGGCCACACTGTCGTACCTCGTCCAGGACATCGAGGGCGTCGCGCCCGGTGTGCAGGTGCTGACCGTCAGCTCCGCCACGGGGGAGGGGATCGATGTCTTCTCCGCCGTCGTCTCGGGCGGCACGAGCGTGCTGCTCGGGGCGTCGGGTGCGGGCAAGTCGACCCTCGCCAACACCCTGCTCGGCCGTGACGTGATGGAGGTGCAGGCCGCGCGTGATGTCGACGGCAAGGGCCGGCACACCACCACCACCCGCAATCTGCTGGTCCTGCCTTCCGGGGGCGTGCTGATCGACACCCCCGGACTGCGCGGGGTCGGCCTCTGGGACGCGGAGGCCGGTGTCGGCCAGGTCTTCTCCGAGATCGAGGAACTGGCCGAGCAGTGCAGGTTCCACGACTGCGCCCACGAGTCGGAGCCCGGATGCGCGGTGCTCGCCGCGATCGAGGACGGCTCGCTGCACGAACGGCGCCTCGACAGCTTCCGCAAGCTGCTGCGCGAGAACCAGCGCATCGCCGCCAAGACCGACGCCCGGGTGCGCTCGGAGATCCTGCGCGACTGGAAGCGCAAGGGCGCCGAGGGCCGGGCCGCCATGGACGCGAAGCGCGGCCGGTTCCGGTAGGGGCCCCGGCCTGCGGCCGTCACGGCCGCGGGCCGCCGGTCCACGTCCGAAAACCGCCAGTGCGGTACCGGTGGGTGCCGCACACTGGACGGTGTGATGGACGAACGGACCAGATACGAGGCGGTGAGCAGCCGCGACGCGCGTTTCGACGGGGTCTTCTTCTTCGCCGTCGAAACGACCGGCATCTACTGCCGGCCGAGCTGCCCCGCCGTCACGCCCAAGCGGCAGAACGTCCGCTTCTACCCGACCGCGGCCGCCGCGCAGGGCAACGGCTTCCGGGCCTGCCGGCGCTGCCGCCCCGACGCCGTGCCGGGCTCGGCCGACTGGAACGTCCGGGCCGACGTCGTGGGCCGCGCCATGCGGATGATCGGTGACGGTGTGGTCGACCGGGAGGGCGTGCCCGGTCTCGCCCACCGGCTCGGCTACAGCTCACGTCAGGTGCAGCGGCAGCTCAACGCGGAGCTGGGTGCCGGTCCCGTCGCGCTGGCCCGTGCCCAGCGGGCCCACACCGCACGCGTGCTGCTCCAGACGACCGGGCTGCCCGTGACGGAGATCGCCTTCGCGTCGGGCTTCG
Organism: Streptomyces sp. NPDC002403; assembly: GCF_053593015.1. Classification (NCBI taxonomy): domain Bacteria; kingdom Bacillati; phylum Actinomycetota; class Actinomycetes; order Kitasatosporales; family Streptomycetaceae; genus Streptomyces; species Streptomyces sp. NPDC002403. Next base: position 17,475 of record NZ_JBSFBQ010000046.1, read on the forward strand.
CCAGTGTGCGCCAGTTCAACGACACGATCCGGCAGATCTACGCCCGCACGCCGAGCGCGCTGCGGGCCGAGGCCGGGACGGGGCTGGGAGCGGCGGTCCGCGAGGCGCGGACCACCGGGATCCCGCTGCGGCTCGCCCACCGGGGGCCGTACGCCGCCCGCGAGGTCTTCGATCTCCTGGCCGCCGAGACGGTCGCCCGGATCGAGGAGGTCAGCGGTGCGGCCGGGGCCCGTACCTACCGGCGCGCCCTGCGCCTCCCGTACGGCACGGCCGTCGTGGCCGTCGACGAGCGGTCCGCCGGGGCCTGGCTGGACGCCCGGATCCACCTCACGGACCTGCGGGACCTGACGACGGCCGTCCAGCGGCTGCGGCGCCTCTTCGACCTGGACGCCGATCCGTACGCCGTCGACGAGCGGCTCGGCGCCGACCCGCTCCTCGCGCCGGGTGTCGCCGCCCGCCCGGGGCTGCGTTCGCCCGGTGCCGCGGACCCGGAGGAGTTCGCCGTACGGACGCTGGCGGGCCGGGGCGTGGCGGAGCGGCTGGTGGAGACGTACGGGAAGGTGCTGGACGTGCCCTGCGGCGGGCTGACACATGTGTTCCCGGAGCCCGGGGTGCTGGCCGGTGCGGCGGACGCTCCGGAGCTGCGGGCGCTGACGACCGCGCTCGCCGACGGGGACGTACGGCTCGACGCCGGGGCCGACCGCGAGGAGGCCGAGCAGGCGCTGCTGCGGCTGCCGGGGATCGGCCCGGCAGCCGCGGCGCTCATCAGGATGCGTGCGCTCGGTGACCCGGACGTGGATCCGGACGGGCGGCCCGGGGCGGAGCGGTGGCGGCCCTGGCGTTCGTACGGGGCGCGCCACCTCGCGCTGTTGTGAGCGGGTTCACGCCGGCAGGCCCCAGCGCGGCGCGGGTGCGTTCGCCGTCACCGGGCGGACGGTCAGGTCCGGGCGGTCTCCCCTCGCCGTGATCAGCGCCGATTCGCCCTTGCGGAGGTGGATGCGTACCGTGCCCTCGGCCGCCTCCTCGTGAGCCAGCGGCCGTCCGTGCCGGTCCCGGACCTCCACCGGCCCGTCGATGCCGTGGCGTACGACGCAGGGTGCGCCGGCTTCGCTGGTCAGCCGCACCCAGCGGGTCCGGCCCTCCTCGCGTACCGCGCTGAGCAGGAACGCGCCCTGGGTCCGGAAGTCGTGCACGGTCAGCTCTCGCCAGGCGGCGGGCAGCGCCGGGAAGACCCTGATCGTGCCGCCCCACGACTGGCAGACCATGTCGTGCAGGGACTGGGCCGCCGAGAGCGGGGTCTCGATGACCGGGCCCGACTCCTTGTACATGGTGTTCGCCTGGATGAAGCGGCTCATCAGCTGCCCGAGGTACTTCAGCGCGTCCTCGCCCTTGCCGAGCAGCGCGGACATCGAGGCGGCGCCGGTGAAGGTGTAGCCCTGCAGGGCGCCTTCGAAGCCCACCCAGTGGGCGAGGGACTTCTCGATCAGGGCGCGTTCACCGGCCGTCGCGCCCGTCAGCTCGTACAGCGGGTAGACCGCGAGCATGTGCGAGTAGTGGCGGTGCGACTGCGCGAACGGGACCCCGGCGCCGATCATGAACCCGTTGGCGTCGACCGGGTAGGGCGCGAGCCTGGCCAGGACCTCCTGCCAGCGGGCCGTCAGCGGGTCGCGGACGCCGAGCTGTTCGGCCGATTCCAGCAGGGTGCGGCAGCCCCAGCGCAGCAGCATGAGGTCGTAGTTGCAGTCGGGGGCGTTGACGCCGTACTCGGGGGAGAACGTCGCCGGGAGGTGCAGCCTGCCGTCCGTGCCGGGCGTCAGGAAATGCAGGTAGTAGTTGACCGCCTTGCACAGCAGCGGGAACAGCGTGTCGCGCAGGATCGACTCGTCCATGGTGTGCCGGTAGGAGAGCCACACGTTGTGCAGCGCCCAGGTCAGATTGCCGACCTCGGGGGTGGGCGGGTCCTGGCCGGGGATCCCGACCCCGTAGCCGCCGTCGGTCACCGAGGCGCCGTTGACGAGTCGGGGGTCGGTGGTGCGGGGGATGCCGGCCGAGTCGGCCCGGTAGGGGGCGGCGACCTCGCGCGAGAGCTGGTCCCGGAATTCGCTCAGGGCACGGGTGACGGCGTCGAGTTCCAGGTGGTTGGAGCCGTGGATCAGCCAGTACTCCAGCTGCACGTTGAGGTTCCACCAGGTGTTGGGCCAGGGCGTGGGTTCCAGCCAGGGGCCGGAGGTGGCCATCACCGGGGCGTCCTTGCGGGCCGCGGACGCGGTCTTGTAGAGCTGGATCCAGTAGAAGCGCTGGAGCCGGGCGTCGGGCAGGGACAGGAAGCTCTTCCGGTAGAACCGGTCCCACCAGGTGCGATGGGGTGCGGCGAGCGGGCCGTACGGGAGCGCGGAAGCGGCCTGGACGGTACGCAGCGCACGGTCGCGGGCCGTTGTCGCGGGGTGGGAGTGGGCGACGGTGACGTACAGGGTGCGGCTGTCGCCCCTGGTGCGTTCGCGCCAGGCGGTGACGTGCTGACCGCCCGCGAGCAGCGGCTGGACGGCGGCGGTGGTGTCGCCGTGCTGTTCGGTCACCGCGGGAGGGTTGCCGGTGTAGCCGTCCGGCAGGGGTTTGAAAGCGGACCGCGGGCTGATCGCCTCGGCGGGGTGGAAGACCCAGCGGAAGTCCCGCTCGCCCGCGCTCGGGGTGACCTCCACGGCGAGCAGATCGCTGGTGGAGTGGACGAAGGCGCGGAGCTTCAAGGTGCCCGCGGTCGTGGTGACGGTGCCTTCGAGCTGGGCGGTGCGCAGCCGCATCCACCACTCGATGCCCGTGATGGTGCCGGCCGGTTCCAGGGTGAAGTGGCCGATGGGCAGGCGCGCGAGACCGAAGAGCGAACCGAACTCGGGGCGGTGGTCCTGGACCTCGGAGTGCTGGACGTTGAAGCGGACGGCCCGGGTGGTGGCGCCGGGCTCCGCGTAGATGCCGGATCCGAGGCGGCCGTTGCCCAGGTACGGGCCCTCGTACCAGGTCGTCGGCAGCTTCTGCCAGAGCAGGTCGGCGTCGTCGAGCACCGTGCGCCAGCTGTCATGGGGGGAGTGCACGGTGGTGGACACCGGGGCGGCGGGCGCCGGGGCGGCCTGGGCGGCGGCCGAGGCCGGGGCGGCCGTGCCGCCGACCGCGAGCGCGCCGCCGATCGCGGTGCCGGTGGCGAGGACCGTTCTGCGGGAGGGGGACGGCCGGGAAGGGGACGGTGACGAGGCTTCGGTCCGGGGCGTGCGGGAGGGGTCCGGTGCTGTGGGCAAGGCATCTCCTGGCGACTCGTACGCAGGCGCTTCAATTCATCCGAGCTATTCCTTGAGGGAAGGTAGGCGCGGGGCATTGCTGCGTCAATAGAGCGACAGAGATCCGATGTGTTTCCGTGTATCTGGACACGGTCCAGCGGGATGCGCGGCGGTCAGGCCCAGATCACCGCGCCGAGCCAGGCCCCCGCCACCAGGAGGCAGGCGTAGAGCTCGACCAGCACCGAGTAGCCGGTCGCCCGCATCACCGAGCGCACCGAGGTCCAGCCCGCCCCGCGGCTGCCGAGCCGCAGCCGCTCCGCCCCGTAGACGGCCCCCACGTACCCCACCGCCCCGCCGACCACCGGGACCACGAAGAAGCCCACGATCGCGCCGATCCCGCCGAGCATCAGCGTCCTGCGGGGCGCCCCCGTCTCGTGCGGGCGGCGCGGCAGCAGTGGTTTCAGCGCCTGGTTCAGCAGCAGCAGTGCCGTCGCACCCATGAGTACGCCCCAGGCGACCGGCGTCACGTCGGTCAGCGCCCACCACAGCACGGCGGCCCAGACGATCGCCTGCCCCGGCACTCCCGGCACGAGTACACCCAGCAGACCGAGGAGCATGACGAGGCCGACGGCGACGAGTTGCCACACACCCATCTGACCAGCCTGCCGGAGTCCGGCCGGTCCCGCCCGTCAGCGCCGGCGGGGCCGCTCAGGCCCGCGGCGTGCGGGACACCCAGCCCCGTTCGTAGGCGTGCCAGCCCAGCTGCAGCCGGGTGGAGACGCCCGTCATCTCCATCAGGCCCTTCACCCTCCGCTGTACGGTCCGCAGCCCCAGCTCCAGCTGTTTGGCCACGCTCGCGTCCGTCAGCCCGGCCAGCAGCAGCGAGAGGATCTCCAGGTCGGTCGGATCGGGTCCGGCGACCTCCTCCTGAAGCCCGCCGCTCTCCCCCAGCCTGAGCGGCATCGCCTCGCGCCACACCGCCTCGAAGAGTCCCATCAGCGACTCCAGCAGCCCGGAGGCGTGGACCACCAGGGCGGCCGGCTCGGCGCCGCGACCGGTCAGCGGCACCATCGCCAGGGCGCCGTCCGCGACGACCAGCTTGGTCGGCACCCGGTCGATGACCCGGCACTGCTCGTCCCGGCTCAGCGCCGCCGACAGCTCCAGAATCCCGAACGGCATCGAGAGCGTCTCCCGCTCGACCACCACCCGGTACGACACCCCGCGCGTCGCGGCCCGCTCCTCGGCCTCGTTCTCCATTCCGCTGACGGCGATCGGCTTCCCGGTGACCAGGGCGCACACCTCGCTCGCCGCACCGAGCTGCAACTGGTGGAAGCGGTGCGACACCGCGCTCGCCCCCGTCACCACCTCGACCAGATCGTGCACGGCCGGTTCGGCGGCATCCGCCCGGTACTCCTCGGCGAGCAGCGCCGCCGCCAGCTCCGCCTGCTCCAGCTCATGGCGCTGCTGGGTCAGCAACGCCCCCAGCGCCACTCCCGGTGGCGCCGCCACCCAGCGTCCGGTGCGGGCCGATGCCTGCGCGGCCAGGCCGTGCTGCTCCAGCCTGCGCAGGGCCCGCTCGGTGTCCGGCTCGGGAAGGCCCAGCCGGTGCGCGAGATCGGCGACCTCCGCGGCCCCCACCGCCACGAGGGCGCGGTACGCCGACTCCTGTATCTCGTCGAGACCTATGGCTCCCAGCATCCCCGGTCCCCTTCTGGACGCACTGATTCCGCACGATGTCGCTGCCGTCGGGTGTCCGGCCATGGCGGAAAGAGGCCACGGCGTAAACCCGCCGTGTACATCATCCCTTTAACGCTCTTCGCTCTGCCAATGTGGCGCCACCGCAGTACCAACAACCTCCGGAACGCTGCGGTTTGCGCAGGTTGGTTCCGGATTCACTTGGGGAGAGCGATGCGTCCGATATCGCGTACGGCACTGGGAGCGGCCACCGCCGCGGTCCTCGCCGTCACCGCGATCGCACCGTCCGCGGCAGCGCCGCAGGACGACGCGACAGGGAAGAGAGCGGTGACCGGCAGTTCGGCCGCCGAAGCCAAGAAGGACAAGTCGGTCACCGTGACGCTGGTCACCGGTGACAAGGTCCTGGTGAGCAAGGACGGTTCGGGGGCCGCCTCGGCCACCGCGCTGCCCCGCGAGGACGGCACCGTCCCGCTGGTGCAGACCAGGCAGTCCGGCAAGGATCTCTACGTCTACCCCGAAAGCGCCGCCGCCGCGCTGGCCGCGGGCAAGGTCGACGAGGAGCTCTTCAACGTCACCGGCCTCATCCGGCAGGGCTACGACGACGCGCACACCAAGTCCCTGCCGCTGATCGCGGTTTACGGCAAGGGCCAGACCCGGTCCACCTTCGCCACCCCGCGCGGTGCCAAGCGCGGACTCGCGCTCGACGCCATCGACGGTCTTGCCCTCAAGGCGGAGAAGGAGAAGGCCGCCGACTTCTGGTCGGACGTCACCAACACCCGCTCCCGCTCGGCCTCCGGTCTGGAGAAGCTCTGGCTCGACCGCAAGGTTCAGGCCACTCTCGACAAGTCGACCAAGCAGATCGGCGCCGACCTCGCCTGGGCCGCCGGATACGACGGCAAGGGCACCAAGGTCGCCGTCCTCGACACCGGTGTCGACGCCGAGCACCCGGACCTCAAGGGCCGGGTCGCCGCCTCGGAGAACTTCACCGACTCCGACTCCACCGACGACCGACAGGGCCACGGCACCCACACCATCTCCACCGTCGGCGGCTCCGGCGCGGCCAGCGGCGGCAAGAAGAAGGGCGTCGCCCCCGGCGCCGACCTGCTCGCGGGCAAGGTCCTCAACGACAGCGGCTCCGGCGCCGAGTCCTGGATCATCGCCGGCATGCAGTGGGCCGTCGACCAGAAGGCCGACGTCGTCTCCATGAGCCTGGGCAGTCCCGAACCGACCGACTGCACCGACCCGATGAGCGTCGCCGCCGAGGAGCTCGCGCAGAACAAGGGCACCTTGTTCGTGATCGCGGCCGGCAACTCGGGCCCGACGTTCAACACCGTCTCCTCGCCCGGCTGCGCCCCGAGCGTGCTGACCGTCGGCGCCGTCGACCGCGACGACACCACGGCCCAGTTCTCCGGCCGCGGCCCGGTCATCGGATCGCACACCCTCAAGCCCGAGATCACCGCCCCCGGCGTCGCCATCTCGGCCGCTGCAGCCGGTGGCCGCGGCGTCTACGCCTACCGGACCATGTCCGGTACCTCGATGGCCACCCCGCACGTCGCGGGCGCGGCGGCCATCGTGAAGCAGCGTCACCCGGACTGGACCGCCCAGCAGATCAAGGCGGCGCTCGTCTCGTCCGCGAAGAGCGACATCCCCGGCGACGTACGCGAGACCGGCGGCGGCCGCCTCGATGTCAAGGCCGCCATCGACACCACACTCGTCGGTGCCCCCGCCATCCAGGGCGGCACCTACAACTGGCCGCAGGACCGGACCGACCGCACCACGGTCGACGTCCCGTACACCAACTCCGGCACCAAGCCGGTGAAGCTGTCGCTGAGCGTCCAGGGCGTCACCGGCAACGACGGCTCGGCCGTCCGCTCCTCCGTCGCGAAGCTCGACGCGAGCACCGTCACCGTCCCGGCCGGAGCCACCGTCAAGGTCCCGCTGAAGATCGACCCGACGGCGAAGCTGAAGGCCGCGCAGTACGGCGACGTCACCGGACGCGTGCTGGCCACAGGCCCCGGCGGCGCCAAGGTCTCCACCCCGTTCTCGCTGTACGTCGGGGCCGAGACCGTCACGCTGCGGGTCAAGCTCGTCGACGGCGCAGGCAAGCCCGCCGCCGGCTCCTCCTCGCTCGACGTGATCGGCACCGACACCTCCAGCGGCGAGCGCCGCTTCAACGACGGCTCCACCGATCAGGTCTACCAGGTGCGCCCCGGCGCGTACTTCGTCTCCGGCTTCGTCACCACGCCGGACCCGAAGGACACCACCGGCAACCTGGACGACTCCGTCGCCTACCTCGCGCGGCCCCAGGTGAACGTCACCAAGGACACCACCCTGGTCCTGGACGCCCGCAAGGCGCACCGGATCCAGGTGAAGACCGTGGACCGTGCCTCCGAGACCCGCTCCACGACGCTCTCCTTCGGCCGCACCTGGGACGATGTCTGGCTGCACTCGGGCTCCATCACCGGTGGCTCCTCGGTCAGGAACTACCTGGCCGACGTGCAGGGCAGGGCGAGTGACGGCGACTTCGAGTTCGCCAGCTTCTGGCGCGCGTACGCCCCGCAGATCGAGAAGCTGTCGGTCGTCGGCGGCATCGAACTGCACCCGAGGGTGGCGAGCACCGGCTCCGCCAACCTCGACGGCACCGGCGAGGCCGCCCTCGTCGATGCCGGCACCGGCACCCCCGACGAGCTGAGGGCCGCGGACGTCGCCGGAAAGATCGCCCTGGTCCAGGTCGGTGACGACAGCAACAACGTCTACGCCCAGGTGCGCGACGCCAAGGCCGCCGGCGCCAAGGCCGTCATCGCCCACCGTCCCTCCGCCGGCCCCTGGAAGCCGTCCATCGGCTACGCCCCGTCGACGCTGCCCGCACTCGGCATCGAGTCGAGCGAGGCCGGCGCGCTGAAGGCCGCCCTGGCCGACGGCCCGGTCAAGCTGAGCTGGAAGGCCACCGCGGTCAGCCCGTTCGTCTACAACCTCGCCTTCCCCGAGACCGGCCCGGTCACCTCGGACCGCACCTACAAGGTCCGCGACAGCGGGCTCGGCAAGGTCACCGCCAACTACGAGGCGATGGGCCTCGCGGCGGACTACGTCGACACGATGATCATCAACCGGCCGTACGGCGGTGCGTTCTCCGCCGTCACCGACTACGTCGCCGCCCCCAGCACGCGCACCGAGTACTACTCGGCGGGCGACACCGCGTGGGTGCGGTACCTCTCCTCCAGCTTCCCCTGGGGCGAGCTGATGGTTGACCAGCCGCGCACCTACACGGCCGGTTCGAAGCGTACGGAGAACTGGTACCGGGGCATCCCCGTCCCCGCCGCCCCGCGTGACGCCGCCGGCAAGCCCCAGCTCGCCGCCGAGCGCCAGGACAACCTGATCGGCGTCGCCCCGGGCTTCTGGAGCGACAGCGAGCACGCCGGTCTCCAGGGCTCCTTCGGAGACATGGGCAACATGCGGCTGAGCAGTGGCGGCAAGGTGATCGGCGAGTCCGGCTGGCCGTCGGGGGTGTTCACCGTCCCGGCGGAGGACGCCGCGTACGAACTCACCATGCAGACCGCCAGGTTCGGCCAGCCCGCCGCGGTGTGGAAGCGTTCCACCAGCACCGAGACCACCTGGAGGTTCCGTTCGAAGCGGGACGAGAACGTGTACTCCCAGGGCATCCCGCTGCTCTTCCCGGGCTACGACCTGGACGCGGACGGGCTCAAGACCCTGGCGGCGAAGGACGGCCAGAAGATCGGCCTGAGCGTCACCGGTCACGCCGGCTACACGCCCGGCAAGCTGACCGCGGCCAAGGTCTCGTACTCCTACGACGGCGGTAAGACCTGGACCGGGGCGACCACCGCACAGCACGACGGCCGGTGGACCGCGACCGTGAACCACGCGGGCGCGGCCGGCAAGCCGGTCACCCTGAAGACCGAACTGACCGACGCCAACGGCAACTCCGTCGTCCAGACCGTGACCGACGCGTACGCCGTGCGCTGATCACGACCCGACCGGTCCGCCGGGCGTCCTTCCCGTGGGGGGTGGGGACGCCCGGCGGACCCATGTCCGCGGCCACTGTTTCCGGATGACCCGTTTTCGTACGGTCCCCGCGGTCGAAAATAAGGGCATGAGTCAGCAGGGGGAGAGGCCCGCCGCCCACGAGGACGACTGGTGGCGCAGGCTGTACGACGAGAACGCCCGGGACACCGGGACGGGCAGCGCGGCCGACAGTCTCGACGACCGCTTCGACTCGGTGTCGGGCGCGGTGGGTTCCGGCGGGCGCGAGGGGGCCGACGGTGGGACGGGGACGCCACCGGAGATGGGGGCCGCGCCTCCGGTTCCTGCGGAGCCTCCGCGCGTTCCGGAGCAGCAGCAGCAGCAGCAGCAGCAGCAGCAGCAGCAGCAGCAGCAGCCGGAGTCGGCGGTTCCGGCGGTGCCGCCCCTGCCGCCTCTGCCCAGGCGGCCGCTCGTCGTGAGACCTGCCGCCGAGAGGCCTGTGGTCCCGCCGGTTCCTGTCGCTCCGCCGCTTCCCGCTGCGCCGCCGGTCTCAGGCGCCACGGCTGCCACACCCGTACCGGAGGAAGAGCACGAGGCCGCGCCCGCTCCCCGTCCCGTGATCGGCCATGTGGGTGACCGGCCGCCCACCTACGACGCCGAACCCACCGCACTGCCCGTCGCCGTCCCGCAGGAACTGGACGGACTCGTCGCCGACACCGCGCTCGACGGCGCCCGCTACGGCACGTACACCCTGCGCGCCGCCTCCGTGCGCGGGGACTCCGCACGGTTTTGCGGCGAGCCCCGCCGCGACGCGCTGCTCACCGCCCGCTTCGGCACCGACGAGCACGCACTGGTCCTGGTCGCCGTCGCCACCGGGGCCCGCGCCACCGAATCGGCACACCTGGCCGCGGCCGACGCCTGCCGCTGGATCGGCGCAGCGGTCGGCCGGAGCCACGCCCGGCTCTCCGAGGACATAAGGGCGGGCCGCCGCGGAGAGCTCACATCAGGTCTGCACCGCCTCACCGACCGCACCTACGGCAAGCTGCGCGCCCGCGCCGCCGAGCTGGGGACGGAACCGCGGCAGTACACGGCGGGCCTGCGCTGCCTCCTGCTGCCGGCGGACCCCGACTGCCGTACGAGGATCTTCTTCGGTGTCGGCGCCGGTGGACTCTTCCGGCTCCGCGAGGGCGTCTGGCAGGACCTCGAACCGGAGGCCCCGGCAGCCGGCGGCCCCGGCGCGCATCCCCGGTCCGGATGGGGTGCCGGTACCGGGTCCCCGTCGTCCGGGAGCGGCCCCGACGGTGACCGCCTCACCACGGACCCGGCCGTCACCACGCCGGGGTCCCCCGGTGCCGAGGCCCCGCCCGGCCCGTCCGACCCGCCCGCAGAACCGTTCCGCTTCCGGGGCTCGGTGGCCCGGCCGGGGGACACCCTGCTGCTGTGCAGCCCCGGACTGGCCGAACCGCTGCGCGGCGAGCCCGCCCTGGCCCGGGAGCTCGCCGGGCGCTGGGCCCCCGACACGGCGCCCGGGCTCGTGGCCTTCCTCGCGGACACCCAGCTCCGGGTGAAGGGGTACTCCGACGACCGTACGGGCGTGGGCGTCTGGGAGGCGTAACCGCGCGCGCCATGGGTTGATGGATGCGGAGTCCGGAAGCCGAAGCGCGGAAAGGGTACGCACCCATGGCCAAGCAGAACGTGTCGGAGCAGTTCGTCGACATCCTCGTCCGGGCGGGCGTCAAGCGTATGTACGGTGTCGTCGGCGACAGCCTCAACCCGGTCGTCGACGCCATCCGCCGCAACCGGGCCATCGACTGGATCCAGGTCCGGCACGAGGAGACCGCCGCATTCGCCGCCGGCGCGGAGGCCCAGATCACGGGCTCACTGGCGGCCTGCGCCGGATCGTGCGGCCCCGGCAACCTGCACCTCATCAACGGTCTCTACGACGCCCACCGTTCCATGGCTCCGGTGCTCGCCCTCGCCTCGCACATCCCGTCGAGCGAGATCGGGCTCGGCTACTTCCAGGAGACCCACCCGGAGCTGCTCTTCCAGGAGTGCAGCCACTACAACGAGATGATCTCCAACCCGCAGCAGATGCCGCGACTGCTCCAGACCGCCATCCAGCACGCGATCGGCCGGGGCGGGGTCAGCGTCGTCACGATGCCGGGTGACATCGCGTCGCAGCCCGCCCCGGAGAAGTCCATCGAGCACGCGCTGGTCACCTCGCGGCCGACGGTCCGGCCCGGCGACGAGGAGATCGAGAAGCTCCGCCGGATGGTCGACGAGGCGAAGCGCGTGACGTTGTTCTGCGGCAGCGGCACGGCGGGCGCCCACGCCGAGGTGATGGAGTTCGCCGAACGGGTGAAGGCCCCCGTCGGGCACGCGCTGCGCGGCAAGGAATGGATCCAGTACGACAACCCGTACGACGTCGGGATGAGCGGTCTGCTCGGCTACGGTGCCGCCTACGAGGCGACCAACGAGTGCGATCTCCTCATCCTGCTCGGCACCGACTTCCCGTACAACGCCTTCCTCCCGAGCGATGTGAAGATCGTCCAGGTCGATGTGCGCCCCGAGCACCTGGGCCGCCGTTCCAAGCTGGATCTGGCGGTCTGGGGCGATGTCCGCGAGACCTTGCGCTGTCTGACCCCGCAGGTGAAGCCCAGGACCGACCGCAAGTTCCTCGACCGGATGCTGAAGAAGCACGCCGAGGCGCTGGAGGGCGTGGTCAAGGCGTACACCCGCAAGGTCGAGAAGCACGTCCCGATCCATCCGGAGTACGTCGCCTCGGTGCTGGACGAACTGGCCGACGAGGACGCCGTGTTCACCGTCGACACCGGTATGTGCAATGTGTGGGCCGCACGGTATCTCTCGCCCAACGGCAAGCGCCGTGTCATCGGCTCGTTCAGCCACGGCTCGATGGCCAACGCGCTCCCGCAGGCCATCGGCGCCCAGTTCACCGACCCGCACCGGCAGGTGGTCTCGATGTCCGGCGACGGCGGATTCACCATGCTGATGGGCGACTTCCTGACGCTGGTGCAGTACGACCTGCCGGTCAAGGTCGTGCTGTTCAACAACTCCTCCCTCAGCATGGTCGAGCTGGAGATGCTGGTCGCGGGCCTGCCGTCGTTCGGTACGTCCAACAAGAACCCCGACTTCGCCGCGGTCGCCCGCGCCTGCGGGGCCTACGGGGTGCGGGTGGAGAAGCCCAAGCAGCTCGAAGGCGCCCTCAAGGACGCCTTCAAGCACAAGGGCCCGGCACTCGTCGACGTCGTCACCGACCCCAACGCGCTCTCCATCCCGCCGAAGATCAGCGCCGAGATGGTCACCGGCTTCGCGCTCTCCGCGAGCAAGATCGTGCTGGACGGGGGAGTGGGCCGGATGGTCCAGATGGCCCGCTCCAACCTGCGGAACGTGCCACGCCCCTGAACCGGCGGTTCACGGCCGGATCACGCCGGGGTCAGCCGCAGTGTCAGGATCTGGAACGGCCGCAGCGGCAGTACGAGTCCGTGCTCGCCGGTGTCCGCCTCGTGCAGCGGCCGTTCCAGCAGATCGGTGACCCGGGCCCGCACGACGGGGAACCCGACGCGCAGCGTGGCTTCGGCGCGGCCGCCCGCCGACTCGTACAGCCGCACGATCACATCGCCGCTCCGGTCCTCGGCGAGTTTCACCGACTCCACCGTGACCGCCGGATGGCCCGTGTCGACCAGCGACGGCAGCACGGGTGCCACGGCCGCCCGCAACGGCAGGTTGAGCGCGAGCCCCTCGCGTACCGAGTCCGTGACCGCGCCGCCCGGTGCCAGCGCGTATCCGAACCGGTGCCGTCCCAGGTCCGTCTCCGGGTCGGGGCTGTGCGGGGCACGCAGCAGCGTCAGCCGTACGGTCGTGCCGAGACCCGAGCCGTGCGGGGTCCGGGTCACCTCGTGCCCGTACGTCGAGTCGTTGAGCAAGGTCACGCCGTACCCCGGCTCGGCGACCCGGAGCCAGCGATGGGCGCAGATCTCGAAGCGGGCCGCGTCCCAGCCCGTGTTGTCGTGCGTGGGGCGGTGGATGTGGCCGAACTGGATCTCGGAGGTCGACCGTTCGGCATGCACATCGAGCGGGAACGCCACCTTGAGGACCTTCTCCGACTCCCGCCAGTCGACCTCGGTCCCGATGTCGATCCGCCGGCTGCCCGCGGCCAGCCGGATCTCCTGTGCGACATGTGACCGCCCGAAGGACCGCAGCACACGGACCGCCGCCCGCAACGGCCCCTCCTCCACCAGCTCGACGGAGTCGGCTCCGGTGAGATCGGTCCGGGTGCGGCGGTAGTGCCGGTCGATGTCCCAGGCGTCCCAGCGGTTGGGGTGGTCCGGGTGCAGCTGGAGGAGGTTGGCCCGGTGGCCGGGGGCGAGGACGTCCCGCCCGGCGGCGAGATCGCGCACGGAGGCGATCAGCCCGTCGCCGTCGACCGTCACCCGCAGCAGCCCGTTGTCGAGGACGAGACCCTCGCCCGCCGAACGGGTCGCGGTGACCGGGTGCTCCGGCACCGCCGAGCCGTCCAGCGGACCCGAGCCGAGCCCGGGCACGTCGGCCGCCACCACCGTGCGACCGCCGCCCAGGCGCTGCACCCGTGCGCCGGCGGGCAGCAGCGCGCTCGCCTCCGCGTCCAGCTCTACCACCTGACGGCGGTGGTACGGGGAGGAGTTGAGCACCACCGGTCCCGCGGGCGCACCCAGCGCGGCCACCGCGTCCGCCACCAGATCAGCCAGTTCCGCCCGCACTCGCTCGTATGTCTCGCGGGCCTCGCGGTGCACCCAGGCGATCGACGAGCCGGGCAGGATGTCATGGAACTGGTGCAGCAGCACCGTCTTCCACAGCCGGTCCAGCGCCTCGTACGGATAGGCGTATCCCTGGGCGGGGCTGCGCAGCGCCGCCGCGGTCGCCCACAACTCGGCCTCGCGGAGCAGGTGTTCGCTGCGGCGGTTGCCCTGCTTGGTCTTGGCCTGGGTGGTGTACGTGGCCCGGTGCAGCTCCAGATACAGCTCGCCCGACCAGACCGGAGCCCGTTCCCCGTACTCCTCCTCGGCCGCCGCGAAGAACGCCGCAGGCCGCTCGATGCCGACCCTCGGCGAACCCTCCAGGTCCCTGAGCCGGCGCGCCTTCTCCAGCATCTCGCGGGTGGGCCCGCCCCCGCCGTCCCCCCAGCCGAACGGTACGAGGGAGCGGGTCGCCAGGCCCTTCTCGGCGAAGTTCCTTTCGGCGTGGGCGAGTTCACTGCCGTGGAGCTGGGCGTTGTAGGTGTCCACGGGCGGGAAGTGGGTGAAGACCCTGGTTCCGTCGATGCCCTCCCACCAGAAGGTGTGATGCGGCATTCTGTTGCTCTGGTTCCAGGACAGCTTCTGGGTCAGGAACCATTTCACCCCCGCCAGCCGGGCCAGCTGCGGGAAGGCGGCCGTGCAGCCGAAGGAGTCCGGCAGCCAGATCTCCTCGGTCTCCACCCCCAGCTCCTGCTGGAAGAACCGCTTGCCGTGCACCAGCTGCCGGGCCAGCGCCTCGCCGCCGGGCATGTTGGCATCGGACTCCACCCACATCGACCCGACGGGCACCCACTGCCCGTCCGCCACGGCCTGCTCGATCCGCTCCCAGACGCGCGGCTGGTGCTCCTTCACCCACGCGTACTGCTGGGCCTGCGAGGCGGCGAAGACCAGCTCCGGATAGTCCCGGGCGAGCGCGGTGACATTGGCGAAGGTACGTGAGGCCTTGCGCACCGTCTCCCGCAGCGGCCACAGCCACGCCGAGTCGATGTGCGCATGGCCGGTGGCCGAGATCCGGTGCGCGCTCGCCGAAGCCGGCCGGGACAGCGCCTCGGTCAGCTCGTCCCGGGCGGCCCGCGCCGTGCCCGCCACATCGTGCAGATCCAGCGCGTCGAGCATGCGCTCCAGCGACCGCAGGATCTCGTGGCGCCGGGAGCGCTCGACGGGAAGTTCCCGCATCAGCTCGGAGAGCACCTCGACGTCCAGGACCAGATGCCAGACCTCCTCGTCCATGACCGCCAGGTCCGCGGCGGCGAACCGGTGGAGCGGCCGGTCGCCCGCCGTCGTCGGGTCCCCGAGCGGCGTCGGCGCGAAGCCGTGCTCCAGCACGGACGGGTTGGCCGCCGCCTCCAGCAGCAGTGACACCGGCTCGCCGCCCGCCGCCGGGGAGGCCAGCGTCAGATGGCGATTGCGCGGGTGGATGCCCTTGATGGGCACGCCCGCGGCGTCGTACAGCATGCCCTCGGCCTGGAAGCCCGGTCCCTGACCGGAGAACCCCGGATCGACGACCACCTCGACCCGCCGCCCCGCCCAACGCGCCGGCACGGTTCCCTCCAGCCGGAACCAGCTGGTCGACCAGGGCTTGCCCCACTCGGTGCCCGTACTGAACGGCTCGAACGGCTGGTGGAGGACCTGTGCGACCGGAACGGGTTCGCCGGGGACGTGCCGGACGGAGAGCGCGAGCGGGGTCCGGTCCGGGTACTGGGCGGGGCGGATGAACTGGTGGAGGGCCCGTTCGAGGCGGTCCTCGACCAGGATGCGGTCGTCGTGCATCACGGCTCCTCGGAGTCGGCGCCTGCGGGGTGTCCATGGCTCCACTTCCCCGGCGGCCGACCCGGCACCCCTGCGGCTCGCGCGCGGGGGTGACAGTTGATCAACTGGCCCTGTCCGCACCCTTGGCGACCCTTGAGCAATGTGACATATTACTGACGTGCTCACGAGACACCCCTTGGATGTCGTCATCGTCGGGGCCGGAATGGTCGGCGCCGCCTGTGCCTACTACACCTCCCGGTCCGGACTCTCCGTAGCCGTCGTCGACCGCGGGCCGCTGGCCGGCGGCACCACCGGAGCCGGCGAGGGCAACCTCCTGGTCTCCGACAAAGTGCCGGGACCGGAGCTGGAACTGGCCCTGCTCTCCGCCTCCTTGTGGCAGCAGCTGTCCGAGGAGC
This sequence comes from Streptomyces sp. NPDC002403, assembly GCF_053593015.1. Taxonomy (NCBI): domain Bacteria; kingdom Bacillati; phylum Actinomycetota; class Actinomycetes; order Kitasatosporales; family Streptomycetaceae; genus Streptomyces; species Streptomyces sp. NPDC002403. Next base: position 33,372 of record NZ_JBSFBQ010000046.1, read on the forward strand.
TGCCCCCGGGCATCGAGTACGAGCTCAAGGGCGGCGTGGTCGTCGCGGCGTCCGAGGACTCCCTGGCCACCCTCTTCACGACGGCCGCCGCTCAGCGGGGGGCGGGTGTCGAGGCGCACCACCTCGCACCCGACCGGCTGCGCGAGCTCGAACCCCATCTCGCGCCGGGCCTGGCCGGCGGCTGCCACTACCCGCAGGACGCCCAGGTGCAACCAGCCCTGGCAGCGGCGGAGTTGTTGCGTGCGGCCACGCGTGCCGGTGCGCTCGTCCGGCCGGGGGAGGAGGTGGTGGGGATCCTCAGGGACCGGGAAGGCGCCGTGTGCGGGGTACGGACGACCCGGGGCGAACTGCGAGCCCCGGCGGTCGTCAACGCGGCGGGCACCTGGGGCGGCGACCTGGCCGCACTGGCCGGGGTGAACCTGCCGGTCCTGCCGCGCAGGGGATTCGTGCTCGTCACCGAACCGCTGCCCCGGCTGATCCGGCACAAGGTCTACGCGGCGGAGTACGTGGCCGACGTGTCCAGCGGGTCGGCGGCACTGCAGACCTCCCCGGTGGTGGAGGGGACGCCTTCGGGGCCGGTACTCATCGGCGCGAGCCGCGAACGGGTCGGCTTCGACCGGACGTTGTCCGTCCCGGTGGTCGCCCGGCTGGCGGCCCGGGCGGCCGGCCTCTTCCCGGTGCTCGCCGATGCGCGGGTACTGCGCGCCTATCACGGGTTCCGCCCCTATCTGCCCGACCATCTGCCCGCGATCGGACCTGACCCCCGGGCGCCGGGGCTGTTCCACGCCTGCGGCCACGAGGGCGCCGGAATCGGGCTGGCGCCCGCCACCGGAGCGCTGATCGCCGACGCGGTCCGGGGGAAACGGACCGCACTCGACCTCGCACCTTTCGCCCCCGACCGGTTCGATGCCACATGCCCTGTCCCATGACGGTGGAGAGCGGGGCGCCCGTGCCCCAGGAGAGGACCCCGTGAGACGCACCCGTGCACGCACCCCCGCCGAACTCGTCGGGGCCGAGCCCGAACCGGAGTTCCGGCTCACCTTCGAGGGCCGCCCGATCCGCGGACTGCCGGGCCAGACCATCGCCGCCGCACTCTGGTCGGCGGGCATCCTGACCTGGCGCACCACCCGCGTCCACGGCCGGCCGCGCGGCGCCTTCTGCGCCATCGGCGCCTGCTACGACTGCCTGGCCACCGTCAACGGCAGGCCCAACCAGCGCGCCTGTCTGCTGCCCGCCGCGCCGGGCGACGTCATCACCACTCAGGAGGGCGACGGGCATGCCGCACTCGACGGATGACCGCCGGGCGCGGGAGGCCGGGCGCGCCGCGCTCGCCGTGGTGGGAGCGGGACCGGCGGGCCTGGCCGCGGCCGTCACCGCCGCCGACCACGGGCTCGACGTGGTTCTGCTGGACGCGGCCACCGCGCCCGGCGGGCAGTACTACCGAAGCCCGGCGGAAGGGCTCGGCGCCACCCGGCCCGAGGCCCTTCACCACCACTGGCGCGCCTTCGCGGAACTCTCCGCACGGCTCGCCGCGCACCGGGACACCGGCGCGATCCGCCACCTCACCGGCCATCAGGTGTGGACGGTCGAGAGAACCGGTGACGGCGACTGGATCCTGCACGCGGTCACCGGGGGCGACGAGGAGGCCCGCGCCGCCGTCCGGGCCCGCCGCATGGTCCTGGCGACGGGTGCGTACGAGCGCCAGCTCCCCTTTCCGGGCTGGACACTTCCGGGCGTGGTGGGTGCGGCGGGGGCCCAGGCCATGCTCAAGTCCGGGCTGGTGCTGCCGGGGCGCCGGATCGTGGTCGCGGGGAGCGGTCCGCTCCTCCAGGCGGTCGCGCTCTCGCTGACGCGTGCGGGTGCGCGTGTGCCGGCGCTCGTCGAGGCCGCCGGGTACGGGGCGTACGCCCGTGCTCCGCGGGTGCTGGCGGCCAACCCCGGCAAGGCGGCGGAAGGAGCGCGGTTCGGGGCGGCGCTGGCCCGCGCCGGGGTCCGGGTGCTGGCACACCGGGCGGTCACCGAGGTGCACGGCGACGAGCGGGTGGAGGCGGTGACCGTCAGCAGGGTGGACCGCCGATGGCGCCCTGTCGCGGGGACCGGCCGCCGGATCGCCTGCGACGTCCTCGCCGTGGGGCACGGGCTGGTGCCGCAGCTGGATCTCGCCGTGGCAGCCGGCTGCGGCACCAGCCCGGGCCCCGACGGCACGCACGCCGTCATCCTCGACGAGCAGCTCAGGACCACCGTCCCCGGCGTCTGGGCGGCCGGTGAGGCCGGTGGGATCGGTGGTGTCGAACTCGCCCTGAAGGAAGGCGAGTCGGCGGCGCTGTCGATCATTCGCGAGGTGCGGGGCGGGGTGCGGCGGCAGGACGCTCGCAGAGCGGTCGCGCTGCGACGCTCCCGGCGCCGGCTGCGGGCCTTCGCCGCGCTGATGGGGACCGTGCACCGGCCGGGCGCCGGGTGGAGCGAGTGGCTGACCGGCGATACGGAGGTCTGCCGCTGCGAAGAGGTCCCCGCGGGCCGGATCCGTACGGCCTGCGAGGAGCTGGGAGCCGGTGACACCAGGACCGTCAAGCTCCTCACCCGGGCCGGAATGGGGTGGTGCCAGGGCCGGACGTGCGGATTCGCCGTCCGTGAACTCGCCGCCGCGCACGGCTCCGGGCAGGATCCGGGCGGGCCCGACCGGCGCCCGCTGGCCTGCCCCGTGAAACTCTCCACGCTCGCCGACCTGGACGACCCCGGGTAGCCCGGCCACCGGTCCAGGAGGCCCGGACCTCCGCCGCCCCCTCGCAGCCGATCCCGCCCCTGAGCCCGACGGCCCGTCCGTTCGGGTTCCCGTACACCGGAACGCCGCGTTCGCCAACCGTCGTCCGCGTATCGCCACACCGTGACATGTCACACCTCTCAAGGAGCCACGATGCAGACGAACACCCACCCGCGCACCCGCCCCTGGCACGGGGTCATGGTCGCCACCCCGGTCACCCTGCGCGACGACTGCACCATCGACTACGACGCCTACGCCACCCATGTGCGGCAGCTCATCGAGGCGGGCTGTGACGGAGTGGTGCCCAACGGCTCGCTGGGGGAGTACCAGACCCTGACCGACAGCGAACGCGAGCAGGTGGTCCGGGTCGCCGTCGAGGCCGCGGGCGACGGCAGCCGCGTCATGCCGGGCGTCTCCGCCTACGGCAGCGCGGAGTCACGGCGCTGGGCGGAACAGGCCGCCGAGGCGGGCGCCGGTTCCGTGCTGCTCCTGCCGCCCAACGGCTACCGCTGCGAGGACGAGGCGGTGCGCGCCCACTACGCCGAGGTGGCCGAGGTCGGGGTGCCGGTCGTCGCGTACAACAACCCGTACGACACCAAGGTGGATCTGTCACCGGCCCTGCTCGCCCGCCTCCACCAGGAGGGCAGCATCGTGGCCGTCAAGGAGTTCAGCGGCGACGTCCGCAGGGCGTACGAGATCGCCGAACAGGCGCCCGGTCTCGATGTGCTCGTGGGCGCCGACGACGTACTGCTGGAGCTGGCGCTCGCCGGCGCCGTCGGGTGGATCGCCGGCTGTCCGAACATGCTGCCGTCCTGCTGCGTGGACCTGTACCGGGCAGCTGTCACCGGTGACATGGCAACCGCGCTGCCGCTGTACCGGGAGCTGCACCCGCTGCTGCGGTGGGACTCGAAGCCGGAGTTCGTCCAGGCCATCAAGGCATCCATGGACGTCGCCGGACGCCACGGCGGCCGTACTCGACCGCCGCGGCTCCCGCTCCCCGCCGAGGACGAGGCGGCCGTACGTGCCGCGACGGAGAAGGCGCTCGCCGGGGGTCTCCACTGAGAACGCCCGGCCCGTACGTCCGGGCGGAGCCGCACTCGGCCCCGCCCGGACCGGCCGGTTCCGTCCCGTTCCCGCGTTCCTCGTGCACGCCGTGACCCATCAGGAGGAGCCTTGCAGACACGTCACATCTTCCATGCCGTCGACTCGCACACCGAGGGCATGCCCACCCGCGTCATCACCGGCGGCATCGGCACCATCCCCGGTGCCACGATGGCCGAACGGCGCAACCACTTCCAGGAGCACCGCGACGCCGTACGAACGCTGCTCATGTACGAACCGCGCGGCCACGCCGCCATGAGCGGCGCGATCCTCCAGCCGCCCACCCGGCCGGACGCGGACTACGGCGTCCTCTTCATAGAGGTCTCCGGTTTTCTGCCGATGTGCGGGCACGGCACCATCGGGGTGGCGACCGTCCTGGTGGAGACCGGCATGGTGGAGGTCACCGAACCCGTCACCACCGTGCGGCTGGACACCCCGGCCGGGCTCGTCAGCGTCGACGTACAGGTGACGGACGGCGCCGCCACCGCCGTGACCCTCACCAACGTCCCGGCGTTCAGCGTCGCGCTCGACCGGACGGTGGACGTCCCCGGCCACGGGAAGCTGCGCTACGACCTCGCCTACGGCGGGAACTTCTACGCGATGCTTCACCTGGACGACCTCGGGCTGCCCTTCGACCGGGCGCGCAAGGACGACATCCTGGCCGCCGGACTCGCCCTGATGGACGCGGTCAACGCCACCGACCGGCCCGTCCACCCCGAGGACCCCGGCATCCACGGCCTCAAGCATGTGCAGTGGATCGCGCCGGGGTCCGACGCCCGCCACTCCCGGCACGCGATGGCCATCCACCCCGGCTGGTTCGACCGCTCGCCCTGCGGGACCGGCACCTCGGCCCGTATGGCGCAGCTGCACGCACGCGGTGAACTCCCCCTGGACACCGACTTCGTGAACGAGTCCTTCATCGGCACCTCGTTCACCGGACGTCTCGTCCAGGAGACCACGGTGGGCGGACTGCCGGCCGTGGTCCCCACCGTCACCGGCCGCGCCTGGATCACCGGTACCGCACAATTCTTCCTGAACCCGTCCGATCCCTTCCCCGAAGGATTCCTGCTGTGAATCTTCCCCTGCTCGGCGCCGACGACATCGAGGCCCTGGGACCGACCGGAGCCGTGGACGCACTGGAGTCGACGCTGCGCGGGGGACTGGATCCGGAAACGGCACCCGCCCGGCACCACGTCACCGTGCCGGGCGGGGAACTGCTGATCATGCCTGCCACCACCCGGCAGGTGACCGGGGTGAAGATCGCCGGGGTCGCCCCGGACAACCCGGCGCGCGGTCTGCCCCGGATCACGGGAAGCTATCTGCTGCTCGATGCCCCCACGCTGCTGCCGCTCGCCCTGCTGGACGGGGCCGCGCTCACCACCCTGCGCACACCGGCCGTGTCCGCACTGGCGATCCGCCACCTCACCGGGCCCGTCCTGCGCCACCTGGTGCTCTTCGGGACGGGCCCCCAGGCGTACGGCCACCTGGCGGCGGTGCTCGCGGAACGCCGGGTCGAGCGGGTCACCGTGGTCGGCCGCAACCCGGACCGGGCCGAGGCGCTCGCCGAGCACGCGCGCCGGCTCGGGGTGGACGCCCGCGCGGGTCAGGGGCAGGGGCACGGTGCCGGTGAGGTCGCCACGGCCGATCTGGTGCTCTGCTGCACCACCTCCGCCACCCCGCTGTTCGACGGTTCCCTCGTACCGGACGGGGCGACGGTCGTCGCGGTCGGCTCGCACACGCCCGGCGCCCGCGAGGTCGACACCGCGTTGGTGGCGCGCTGCGCCGTCGTCGTCGAATCACGGGCGGCGGCGCTGGCGGAGGCGGGCGATCTGCTGATCCCGCTGGCGGAGGGGGCCTTCGGGGCCGAGGACATCGACGCCAACCTCGCCGAGCTGGTGACCGGTCGCGACCTCGGCGGAAAGCTGTCCGAATCCGGGGGCCCCCGGTTCTTCAAGAGCGTCGGAATGGGATGGGAGGACCTCGCCGTGGCCGCGGCGGTGCACCGGAGATCAGCGCCTTGAACGACTTGTCCACAGCTTCGGAGCGAGGGGCCCTGGCGGAAACGTGACATTGTATTCTGAGGCCCCGCACGGCGCTGGAGGAACAGATATGGCCCGCCTGACGACGCTCAACGCCATCTCCGCGCAGGAGCACTTGCGTGACCAGGTGGCAAACGCCCTCCGGGCGGCCCTGATCGCGGGGGAGCTCCGTCCGGGGATGATCTACTCCGCTCCCGCTCTCGCCGCCGACTTCGGGGTGTCCGCCACCCCGGTCCGTGAGGCCATGCTCGACCTGGCCCGCGAAGGCCTGGTCGAAGCGGTACGCAACAAGGGCTTCCGGATAACGGAGTTGACCGAGCAGGATCTCGACGACTTCACCGAGCTGCGGGTCATGATCGAGGTTCCCACCGTCGGCCGCATCGCCCGGATGGGCCGGACCAAGGAGCTGGAGGCGCTGCGGCCACTCGCCCGGGCGATCGTCGCGGCCGCCGCCGAACACGACATCCTCGGTTACCTGGAGGCCGACCGCCGCTTCCATCTCGAACTGCTCGGCCTGGCGGGAAACCGCCGCCTGGTGGAGGAGGTCGGCAATCTGCGCAAGCGCTCGCGCCTGTTCGGGCTGAACCGGCTCGACGAGACGGGGCTGTTGGTCCAGTCCGCGGAGGAACACAGCCAGTTGCTCGACCTCCTGATCGCGGGGAACGCGGAGGAGGCGGAGCAGTGCATGCTGGGGCATATGTCACATGTCAGGAACCTCTGGGCCGAGGACGAACCCGATGGCACCGGCGCGGGAGGCAAGCGGATCAGCAGCGTGAGGATGCCGGCCGCGGAGGCCTGATCCACCGCGTGCCCTGCCACCTCCGTCCTGTCCTCCGTCCTTCAACGGCCGCCCGTCGGGCGGCCGTTGAAAGGTGATTTCAGGCCCCGGTCTCCAGCAGCGAGGCCATCCACTCCTCGATGCCGTCGGCGGTGCGCGGCAGCGCGGACGACATGAGGCGGGCGCCGTCGGCCGTGATCACGAGGTCGTCCTCGATCCGCACCCCGATCCCGCGCAGCGACCGGGGCAGCGTCTCGTCATCGGGCTGGAGGTAGAGCCCGGGCTCCACGGTCAGCACCTGACCGGCCTCCAGGCGCCCGTCCAGATAGGTCTCCGCACGCGCCTGCGCACAGTCGTGCACGTCCATGCCGAGCATGTGGCCGCTGCTGCAGAGTGTGTACCGGCGGTAGAAACCGTTGTCCGCGTCGAGCGCCTCGTCCGCCGGCATCCGCAGCACGCCCCAGTCGTGCAGCCCTTCGGCGATGACCCGCATGGCCGCCATGTGGAAGTCACGGAATCGCGCCCCCGGGCGCAGGGCCGCGATGCCCGCGTCCTGTGCCGCCAGCACCAGCTCGTAGACCGCCCGCTGTGCGGGTGAGAAGCGGCCGGAGAGGGGCAGGGTGCGGGTGATGTCGGCCGTGTAGAGCGAGTCGGTCTCCACCCCGGCGTCCAGGAGCAGCAACTGGTCGGGTGCCAGCGGTCCGTCGTTGCGGATCCAGTGCAGGACACAGGCGTGCGCCCCGGCCGCGGCGATCGTGGAGTAGCCCGGACCGTTTCCCTCCAGCCGGGCCCGCAGATCGAAGACGCCCTCGATCATGCGCTCGCCGCGCGGGTGCCGCAACGCCTGCGGCAGGCTTCGCACCACGTCCTCGAACCCGGCCGCCGTGGCATCGACGGCCTGCTGCAACTGCCCGGTTTCCCAGGGGTCCTTGACGAGCCGGAGTTCGCTGAGCACCGCTTCGAGCCCGGCCGGTGCCGACCGCCCGAGCGGGAACGGACGGCAGGAGTACAGGAGTTCGTCGACGGACGGGTCCACGCCGTCCAGCACCCGCACCGGTGGCTGCGGCCCGGTGAGCAGCTTCTCCCAGGCGTCCAGATGCGCGCAGCGGATGCCGGTCAGCCGGGCGGCCTCCGCCAGGTCGGGCCTGCGGCCGACCCAGAACTCCCCGTATCTGCGGTCGCGGTAGAACTCCTGGCCGGTGCGCGGTGACCGGGGCCGCAGATAGAGCACCGCCTCGTGGCGCTCGTCGCCGTCCGGCTCCAGGACGAGGACATGGCCGGCCTGGTCCTCGCCGGTGAGGCCGGTGAGCCAGGCGTAGCCGGTGTGCGGCCGGAAGCGGTGGTCGGTGTCGTTGGAGCGGACGGCGAGCGCGCCGGCCGGGATGACCAGGCGCTCGCCCGGGAACCGTGCGGCCAGCCGGGCCCGGCGGGCGGGGGTGGCGCCGATGGAGGGGACGCGAAGGTCCTCCGGCAGCGGGGACTCGGCCCACTCGGTGCCCATGAAGGCGTCCAGGGCGGGTGACACCGGCAGGTCGTGGCTGCCGGTGCGGGGCGTGGAGAAGGAACGGGGCACGGGCATTGCTCCTCGGGGGCTCTGTGGGACCGGGATCGGGGCCGGCATTCCGGTTCTCCGGGGACACGGTGGTGCGGTGGCCGGGAAACCGGTGGTGGCAGCCGGTGCGTTCGGGGCCGCGTGTCATATCCCGTACTGCGACGAGAAGTTGTCGCGCGGATGAATGTGCGCGAGAGGGGTTCCAAAGAACATGTGACATGTGCCATTGTACAGCGCGCAAGAGGAACGGAACCGTGCTCATGTCAGGACGTGAGTGCAGTTCAGGCCCGGTCCGCCACCGGCCTCTTGCATTCCCCCACAACCGCGCCCTGTCGCGCGGTCACCACTCCGCTGGGAGGCGGCACGTGAAGAACCTGATGGTTCGACAGAGAATAACCGGATTGTCCACTGTGGTCCTGGCAGCATGCCTCGGCGTGGGCCTGTTCACGGCACCGAGCCAGGCCGTCGAGCAGCGCCCCGCCGCGTCGGCCACCCACTCCTCGGGCGCCGCCCAGGAGCAGGCGGGAATCCGGACCCAGGACCTCGGCGGCCCCACCGCCGAGGCGCTGACGGCACCCGCCGACGATGCCGCTCACGTCGAACGCAAGCCGCTCAAGGCCGCCGACCGGCCGCCACTGTCCGCGTCCAAGGACGCGCTCAAGCGGGACTACGACGACCAGGCCACCGCGCTTCCGAGCCACCCGGCACCTTCGATGAAGGCGGAGAAGCGCCGCGCCAAGAAGCTCGGCACGGCCGCGGCCGAGTGCAACACCACCGATTTCACCAACAACACCGGAAGCGCCCTGGTCGAGAAGGTCAAGGCGGCGACCACCGACTGCGTCAACACGCTGTTCCGTCTCAAGGGCCAGGACGGCTACAACGCCTTCCGCGAGGACCAGATGGTCACCATCGCCGATGCCATGCGCGACGCGTCGGCCTCCTACCCCGGTGACAGCAGCACCGGCATGCCCCAGCTGGTCCTCTTCCTCCGGGCCGGCTACTACGTGCAGTACTACGACCCCGACACCGTCGGACAGTACGGGCCGCGCCTGCGCACGGCCATCCAGGGCGCGCTCGACGGCTTCTTCGGCTCCTCGCACGCCTTCGACGTCACCGACGCCAACGGCGAGAGCCTGTCCGAGGCGATCATCCTGATCGACAGCGCCGAGCAGAACGCCCGCTACCTGAACATCGTCAAGCGGATGCTGGCCGGCTACGACTCCTCGTACAACAGCTCCTGGTACATGGTCAACGCCGTGAACAGCGTGTACACGGTCATGTTCCGCGGTCACCAGGTGCCCGAGTTCATCAGCGCCATCGAGGCAGATCCCAGCGTGCTGAACTCCCTGCGCGACTTCGCCGCGAACCACCTCGACCTGCTGGGCACCCAGCAGTCGTTCCTGGCCTCCAACGCGGGACTCGAACTCGGCCGCTTCCTCAAGGAGGACTCGCTGCGCGCCAAGGCGAGCCCGCTCGCGATCGACCTGATGGGCAAGAGCTCCATCGACGGCCCCACCGCCCCGCTCTGGGTCAATCTGGCCAAGATGGTCGACGCCTACGACAAGGACAACTGCGCGGCCTACGGCGCCTGTGACCTCGCGGAGCGTCTTGAGAAGGCCGTCCTGCCGGTGAGGCACACCTGTAGCGACAGCATCACCATCCGGGCGCAGGACATGACCGCGGAGGAACTCGAAGCCAGCTGTACCAGCCTGCGCAACCAGGACGCCTACTTCCACGAGGTGGCCCGGGACAACGGGGCGGTCGCCGACGACAACAACAAGACCATCGAGGTCGTGGCCTTCGACTCCAGCACCGACTACCAGACCTACGCCGGAGTGATCTTCGGCATCGACACCAACAACGGCGGCATGTACCTGGAGGGCGACCCCAAGGCCGTGGGCAACCAGCCCCGGTTCATCGCCTACGAGGCCGAGTGGGCCCGCCCCGACTTCCAGATCTGGAACCTCAACCACGAGTACACGCACTACCTCGACGGCCGCTTCGACATGTACGGCGACTTCGCCGCCGGAATGACCACCCCGACCGTCTGGTGGGTGGAGGGCTTCGCGGAGTTCGTCTCGTACTCGTACCGCAAGGTCGCCTACGACGACGCCATCGCCCAGGCCGCCAACCGCACCTACCCCCTGAGCACCCTGTTCGACACCACCTACGACAACGCCGACCAGACCCGCGTCTACAACTGGGGCTACCTGGCCGTCCGTTACATGCTCGAATCCCACCGCTCCGACGTCGACACCCTGCTCGGCCTCTACCGCAAGGGCGACTGGGACGGCGCCCGCACCCTGCTCACGTCGACCATCGGCAGCCGTTACGACGCCGACTGGAACACCTGGCTGGCCGCCTGCGCGGCCGGTGCCTGCGGCGGCGGGTCCACCAACCCGCCCGGTGAGATCACCGAGTGCAAGGACGCAGACACCAGGATGCTGGGCCGGAACTGCATGCGCAGCGGGCTGAAGGCCGTCAAGGGCGACTACGCCTATCTGGCCGTCCTCATCCCGGCCGGCACCACCCAGCTGAAGATCACCGCCTCCGGCGGCACGGGTGACGCCGATCTCTACTACAGCTCGCAGGAGTGGGCGACCACCAAGGTCTACACCGACAAGTCCGTCGGCGCGGGCAACGAGCACACCCTGACCGTCAACAACCCGGCGCCGGGCTACCACTTCATCAGCCTCTACGGCACCGAGGCGTTCGACGGAGCCAAGGTCACCACCGAGTTCTGATCCCTGCGACCCCCACGGTATCGGTCGGCCGAGTGGTGACCCCGCTCGGCCGACCGGTGCTGTCCCTCTCCTCCGGGTCCGCCGGCCACGGCCCGCAGCTCACAACAGCCGCAGGGTGCCCGGCCCGTCGTTCCGCAGGATCTCCACGAGCTGGTCGAAGAGCGTCGGTCCGCGGCCCGCGAGGGCCTCGTCGAGCCGGTGGCGGAGCGCCGCCCGGTTGCTGGGATGGGCCCGGTCCAGGATCCGCCGCAGTTGCCGGGCCGTCTCCTCGTGGCCCAGGGCCCGTGCGGAGGCCGCGTGGTCCCGCCACTCGAATACGAAGTCGCCGTCGTCCGGAGTGCCCATCCCGCCGTGCAGGCAGTCCGCGAGCGAGTCGGAATTACGGCCGAAATATCCACCCGGGCCGTTCACGGCCTCGCCGATCACTTTCCAGAACTGCTCCAGGCCGGTGACCCGGGAGCCGTCGATCACATAGGTCACGGTCATGGAAGGGAGGGTACAAGTGGTGGAACGTACGGGCCGCCCGCTCCGCCGGTCCGTGATCCGCGCCGCAGGTGGGGGGCTGCGGCGCGGATCGGTCCGGAGGAGCCGGGCTTCAGCAGCCCTGGTCGATCAGGTCGAAGGTGGCGTAGTGGTCGCCGGTGTAGTAGTCCTCCTGCGTCCCCTCGCCCGTCACGATCCGTCGCGCGCCGCGGGTCGGGGAGCCGGGGGTGATGACCGTGTACTCGTGGTAGTAGCCGGTGCTCCGGCTGGGCAGGACGCCTTCACGGTTCTGGAAGACGACGCCGTCCTGCGAGTACGGGAACGGGCCGCCCGCGTCGATGAGGTCGAGGGTGTCGTGCGCCTGGGAGGGCAGCGCCGAGTAGCAGACGCTGCCGACCGACGTGATGGATATGGGGGCGGAGGCGGTGGATCCGGTCGGGGCGGTGGCCGCGGTGGCCGGGGCTCCGACGAGGAGGACGGACAGGAGGGCGGCTGTGCCACCGAGCGTGGTGATCCGTGGGGGGATTCGCATAGCCACCATGATGACGCGCGTAGATACGGTCCCGTCAACGCCAACCGATGTGAATTTTTTGGAAGTTAACCCGAGGGGAGGGAATGTGTCGAGCAGATGTCCGGCAGCCTTCGGGGCGATTCCGGTTGCCTGTTCACTTATTGATGAATCGACAAGCGTGACGGCCCGTCTGCGGGGCATGCATCCGGTGAACGTGTTCCGCGAAGGAGTTCGACGAGAAGCCGACGACACGGAAAACGGGACGACCAGCAGGGGGCGATTCACTGTGCGGGCGGGGGAGACGATGCAACGTCAGGGAGATGCCGATTCCATGGAGGGCGAGGGCTCGCACCAGCCGGGGGCGAAGGAGCGGCAGCCGGTCCGGCTGCACCGCAGGCTGGCCCGCACCGATCTGGCGGCCGTGAGCGAAGTGCGCGGTGCGTTACGGGATTTCCTGCGCCACCGGTGGCAGGACGAGCCGGCCGAGGTGGCCGAGCTCCTGCTGAGCGAGCTGGTGACCAACGCACTGATCCACACGGGACACGGCGCGGTCGTCACGGCGAGCGTGGCGCCCGCCGGACTGCGGGTGGAGGTACGGGACTTCGTGTCCGGTCTGCCCCTGTCGTACGTACCGGACGCCGACGACGGTACGCACGGCCGGGGGCTGTTCCTGGTGCGGAGTCTCGCGGACGCCTGGGGAGTCGACGCCCATGCACCGGGCAAGGTCGTCTGGTTCGAGCTGGACGGCGAAAGGCCCTGACGGACCGGAAGTGACCGGGCCGTCAGGGCCTGTGGCTGCGGATCAGCCGAACTGCTGCTCCAGATCCTTCAGTTTCCGCTCCAGCGAATCGAGCCGGGGCAGTGCCTGGGTGTCGTCCTCGGCGGTGAGGTCGACGGTGACCGGGTCAGCCGGGTTCAGAACCGGAGAGCCGGTGCTCGGACCCGTCACGGCTTGCAGGGATGGCCGGGGGCGCAACGGCAGTTGTCCCGGCTCGGATATGGCGGGCTCCACGACGGACGCGGAGCCCGCCGTGGGGGCGATGGCCTGGACGTCCACCTGGGTGCCGCCGCGGCCGACCCGGCGCCAGGCCCGGTTCTGCCGGTTCAGGGCCTTGATGTGGGCCCGGTCCAGCTTCTCCTGGTCCTTCCTGCGGAGACGGTTCTGCTCCTTCTCCCGCCTGTCCTCACGTACCTCCTCGACGGCCTCGTCCAGCGTGCGCACGCCTTCCAGCAGCATCAGCGACCAGGCGCCGAAGGTCTCCCGGGGGGCGCGCAGCCACCGTACGATCCGGATCTGCGGCAGCGGGCGGGGCACCAGGCCCTGCTCGCGCAGCGCGGCCCGGCGGGTCTGCTTCAGGGCCCGGTCGAAGAGCACGGCCGCCGAGAGCGACATCCCCGCGAAGAAGTGCGGGGCGCCCGCGTGGTCGATGCCGCGCGGCGCGTGCACCCAGTTGAACCAGGCGGCGGCACCGGCGAACGTCCACACGAGCAGGCGCGAGCCGAGCGCCGCGTCACCGTGGCTGGCCTCCCGCACCGCGAGCACGGAACAGAACATGGCCGCGCCGTCGAGGCCGAAGGGAACGAGGTACTCCCAGCCCCCGGAGAGGCCGAGGTTCTGCTCGCCGAAGCCGACGAGCCCGTGGAAGGAGAGTGCGGCGGCGACCGCCGCGCAGCAGAACAGCAGGACGTAGGAAGCGGTGGCGTACAGGGCTTCCTTGCGTCTGCGGCGTTCCTCGCTGCGTTCCCAGCTGTCCTCGGCCGCGGATGTGTCAGCTGCGCGCTTGCCGCGCGCGACCACCGCCACCGCCGCCAGGACTCCCACGAGCAGCACGGCGCCCGGAAGCAGCCAATTCAGCGATATGTCGGTCAGTCTCATGCGCGGTCCCTTGCATTGCGTAGGGCATTTCGGGCGCCATGATTGCCGAAACCCCATCATGCACAGGGGGTTTCGGGACAAGAGAACGCCAATGGGTCGGCACGACGCACGGATGACCGGGATCGGATCGAATGCCCGTGCGCGTCCGATGAGTTGCGTTCGAATTGTACTACTCGCGCGAGTGGTGTTGATCAGTGAGCGGGCGTCAGCTTCCGTACCCGGTCGGCATCACAGGTACGCGGGCAGGTGACGCAGGTGTCCTCGGGGCGCAGAGTGTAGAAGAGGCAGCAGCTCGCCCGGTCGCGGGTGGGCAGCGATTCGCCGTTGGGCCCGGTCAGATCGCGGAAGCCCGCGGAGCCGACGTACGGCTTCGTGGTGCCCGGCAGGAGCGCCTCCAGCTCGGCCATCGCCCGCCGCTCCTCGCCCAGCAGATGGGCGATGTACCAGAGCCCCTCGACGATCTCGTCCGTCGCCATGCCCCACAGCGCGCGCCTGCCGCGCCGCATCCGGGGGCCGAAGCCGTCGAGCACCGGGCCGATGTGGTCGGCCACCGCCGCGAGCACCTCGGCCCGCAGCGCCGCCTCGTCGGGCACCACGCGGGCACCCGGCAGCACGGCCGCCGGGTCGTCCGGCAGGCAGGCGAACTCCCTCACCCGGAGGGTCAGATGGCCCAGCGCCCGCTGGAACGCCACGTCCCCGACGGGAATCCGGGGCACCCGCCGGTGCAGGAACCAGGGCACCGTCACCAGCAGGCAGGCGGGCCAGGCGTAGCGGTGCAGCCCGAAACTGGCGACCACGTCGGGGCGGGGCTCCTGCCCGTAGTCCCGCACCACCTGGGCGTGGTCCCAGGAGAGAAAGGCGTCGAGCGCGGCGCCGCCCGCCGCGAGCTCCTCCGCACCCACCCAGCCGGCGCCGCCGGGGGCGCTCTCGCCGTCGGCCAGCACCTGCGCGCGCAGCCCGGGAAAGACCTCGGCCAGGCGTGCGTAGGCGTCCGTCACGGCGGACGCCGTGGTGTCGGGGAGCAGGGCGGGAAGTGTCATGCAGGGACCACCGAATCGCGACCGTTTGCAGGTTAGCCTTACCTTACCCGACCGGATCGATGTTTGAACTGCGGCCTCCTGCGCCTATCGTGCACAAAGGGCATGGCACGCGCGAGCCGCGCCCACGGCAGGCCGAGGAGGTCCGGGTGGAGCAGGGCAGAGCGCGTGAGGGGTACGGGACCGCCGCGCCCGCGACCGCCCCGGCGGTCGCCCGGGTGCCCGAACAGGCGCGGGGCGAGCACACCCATGGCGAGCCCTCCGCCCCCCGGCCGGCGGTGCGGCGGCACTCCGTGCGCGGCCAGATCCTGGAGGCACTGCGCGCCGCCCTGGTCGACGGACGGCTGGCTCCGGGCCAGGTCTATTCGGCCCCGGCCCTCGGCGCCCGGTTCGGGGTCTCCGCCACGCCGGTGCGCGAGGCGATGCAGCAGCTGGCCATCGAGGGCGCCGTCGAGGTCGTACCGAACCGGGGGTTCCGGGTGGCCGAGCGCGGCCCGCGCGAGCTCGCCGAGCTGGCCGAGGTACGGGCCCTGATCGAGGTCCCCGTGATGCTGCGGCTGGCCCGCACCGTCCCGCCCGGCACCTGGTGCGCCCTGCGCCCGCTGGCCGAGGCCACGGTGGCCGCCGCGGCCGTGGGCGACCGGGCGAGCTACGCCGAGTCCGACCGGGCCTTCCACGGCGCGGTCCTCGCGCTCTGCGGGAACGAGCAGCTGGTGCAGGTCGCCTCCGATCTGCACCGCCGCTCCCAGTGGCCGCTGGAGAGCAACCCCGCCACCCGCCGCGCCGACCTCCTCGCCGACGCGGCCGAGCACACCGCGCTGCTCGACGCCCTGATCGCCCAGGACCTGGCCGTCGTGCAGTCGCTCGTACGGGAACACTTCACCGGCGCCGAGGGCTGACCGGCGGCGGCGCCCGCCCTCAGTTCGCCTCGGCGGTCTCCGCCGGAGGCGGGTCCAGATGCGGCGCCAGCCACGTCGGCACGCCCCCGAGCAGCCGGAACAGCCGCCCCGCCTCGGCGCGCAGCCGGGTCGCGAGCTCGGGCTCCGGTTCGGAGTCCGCGAGGGCGATGAGGGCCGGGGCCGTACCGATCAGGTAGCCCAGCTCCTCCCTTATCCGCAAGGACTCCGCGAAGCCGTGCCGGGCCTCCGCCAGTTCGCCCTCGCGCAGGGCCAGCAGGGCGAGATGACGCCAGGTCGAGGAGAGCAGCAGTGCGTCGCCCTGGGCGGTGGCCCCGGCGTGGGCCCGCCGGTACGCGGCGCGCGCGGCCTGCGGCGAGTCCGCGATGTTCTGCGCGATCAGGCCCCGCCGGAAGTCCAGCAGCGGGCGGCCCGGCGCGGCCGGGGCGAGCAGCGCGGCGGCCCGGCTCAGCGCGACACTGGCCTCGTCGGCCCGGTCGCGTACCCCCAGGAGTGTCGACGCGTACGCCAGATGGCCGCGTTCACAGGCGGCCGCGCCGCGTTCGTCGTCGTCGTGGGCCAGCGCCTCCGCGGTGCGCAACGCGTCCTCGGCGTCGGTCCACCCCTTCCCGGTGTACAGGCACCGCTCGGTCAGCAGGGCGGTCCGCTGGAGCGCCGCGGCCGGATCGGTGGCGGCGCCGGGTTCGAGCAGCGCCGCGGCATCCGTCCAGCAGGCACGTGACCGCAGCCGCCATACCGCTGTCTGGAGCGGCGGATCGTCATCGGCTGTCGTTCCGGAACCAGACATGGCGGTATGCGCCACATTGCCCTCCCCGAGCGCGCCATCGAGCTGTTGAGTCTGGCGGCATCTCAGCACGGATCGGCACGCCGGGCCAAGGGGTCGTTCCATCTCAGGTGAAAGATTTCACAAACCGCCGGGGCGGCCAACGGCCGTGACAGGGCCGGGGAATCAGCTCATACGCAGGGCGAGGAAGAAATCGAGCTTGTCCTCCAGACGCGAAAGGTCACGTCCCGTCAACTGCTCGATTCGCCCGACCCGGTAGCGCAGCGTGTTGACGTGCAGGTGGAGCCGGGTCGCGCAGCGGGTCCAGGAACCGTCGCAGTCCAGGAACGCCTCCAGGGTCGGGATCAGCTCCGCGCGGTGGCGCCGGTCGTAGTCGCGGAGCGGGTCGAGCAGGCGTGCGGTGAACGCGCGGCGCACGTCGTCCGGTACGAACGGCAGCAGCAGCACGTGCGAGGCCAGCTCGTGGTGCCCGGCCGCGCAGACCCGGCCGGGGCGGGCCGCCGCCACCCGGCGGGCATGCCGGGCCTCCTCCAGGGCGCCGCGCAGTCCCTCGGGCGAATGGACGGCCGCGCTGACACCGAGTGTCAGCCGGCCGTCGTCGGCGAGGCCCGCGGAGAGCGGCTCGCGGACGGCGGCGAGCAGCACATCGGCATGGAGCGCGGGATCGTCGTGCGCGTCGGCGTGCGCGTCGTCCCCACCGGTGCCCCGGTCCTGCGCGGGCGCGGGGACGGCGGGCAGCGGTACGAGGGCGACGGCCTCCTCGCCCGTGTGGGCGACCGCGATCCGGTCCGCCGTGTCGGGACCGGTGACCGCGGGGTCGACCAGGATCTCCTCCAGCAGCGCCTGGGCGACCGGGCCGCCCGGGACGGCGGAGGCGGACTGGCCCTCCGCGCCGCCCCACTCGACCCGCGCCACCACGACCTGCCAGTGCGGCGCCGTCCCGAGGCCCGGCAGCAGTACCGGGGCCGCGACCCGCAGCCTGGCGGCGATCTCGGCCGGCGGGGCCCCCGTCTGGACCAGTTCCAGGACCTCCTGGGCGAGCCTGCGGCGTACCGTACGGGCCGCGTCGCGCCGGTCCCGTTCGACGGCGATCAGTTGGGTGACGCCCTGGAGCAGGTCCAGCCGGGCCGGTGGCCAGTCGCCCGCGTCCGCCTCGACCGCGAGCAGCCAGTCGGAGAGCACCGACTCGCGGACGTCGCGGGAGGCCGGAACGGCGCCGCGGCCGGTGTTCCGGATCGGGAAGAGCGAATACGTGGTGCCCTCGACCGTGGCCCGGTGCGGGGCCCGGCGGCCGGTGCGGGTGGCGGCCAGATGGTGACCGGCCAGCGTGGCGCCGACCGGTCCGGGCAGTGACGTTTCACCGGCGCCCGCGATCTGCCGGCCGGTGGGGGAGAGCACCCAGGCGTGCAGGTCCAGGTCGGATCCGAGCAGATCCAGGACCACCTCAGGACCGCCGCCCGTCGGGCCGGAGGTCATCAGCCTGCGGTGCCGGTCCACGACCGCGGCCAGGTCACCCGCCCGCTCACCGGACACCTGGCGCACCACATGCTCGGTGATCGTTGCGAACGCGACGGTCTCATGGACGGCGAAGAGCGGCAGCCGGTGGTGCGCGCAGGCCTCCACCAGATCGCCGGGGATGTCCCCGAGCTCCGCCTCGCCCGCCGCGAGCCCGGCGACGCCGGCCCCCGCCAGGATCCGTACGAACGGCTCCGAGTCCGCCGCGTCCCGGCGCCAGGCCAGCCCCGTCAGGACCAGCTCGCCCCCCGACAGGTAGCGGCTGGGATCCCGCAGGTCGGTGGTCATCACGCCACGGACCGAACGGTCCAGCTCGTCCTCGCCGCCGAGCAGCCGCAGGCCCAGCGCGTCGGTCTCCAGCAGTGCGCGCAGCCGCATCTCGTCGCCGCCGATCTCTTTCGTTGGTGCGGGTGAAAACTGGGTATTGCGGTGAGGTTACTGATCCCCGCCATTCGTTCGAATCTACAAGACGAGGAGATCGACCAGCCAACTCCTTCATGGTTTCGGTGACTGCACCGGGTGGAGCACGGCTTGTGTACTTGGCCCCACACCGCGTTAACAACATATGAACGCCAAGCCGAGGGCCGGCCGCACCCCGCCCCCCAGTGAACGACCCGATTGAGAAGAAGAGAGCCACTCATGGACTTCCTTCGCCCCGCCAGCTGGGAGGAGGCGCTCGCCGCCAAGGCCGAGCACCCGACGGCTGTGCCCATCGCGGGTGGCACCGATGTGATGGTCGAGATCAACTTCGACCACCGGCGGCCCGAGTACCTCCTGGACCTGAACCGCATCGGAGAGCTGACCGAGTGGGAGGTGGGCCAGGAGAACGTACGGCTCGGCGCCTCCGTCCCGTACAGCCACATCATGGAGCACCTGCGGGCCGAGCTGCCCGGACTGGCGCTCGCCTCGCACACCGTCGCCTCGCCCCAGATCCGCAACCGCGGCGGCGTCGGCGGCAACCTGGGCACCGCCTCGCCCGCCGGCGACGCCCACCCGGCCCTGCTCGCCGCGGGCGCCGAGGTCGAGGCCGAATCCGTACGCGGAACCAGGATGATCCCGATCGACGCCTTCTACACCGGCGTCAAGCGCAACGCCCTCGAACCGGACGAGCTGATCCGGGCCGTGCACATCAAGAAGGCCGACGGGCCCCAGCAGTACTCCAAGGTCGGTACCCGCAACGCGATGGTCATCGCCGTCTGCGCCTTCGGCCTGGCCCTGCACCCCGAGACCCGCACGGTGCGCACCGGCATCGGTTCGGCCGCCCCTACGCCCGTACGGGCGAAGGAGGCCGAGGAATTCCTGAACGCCGCGCTCGAAGAGGGCGGCTTCTGGGACAGCCGCACGATCATCACCCCGTCCATCGCCAAGCAGTTCGCCGCGCTCGCCGCCGGTGCCTGCAACCCGATCGACGATGTGCGCGGCACCGCGAGCTATCGCCGGCACGCGGTCGGGATCATGGCCCGCCGCACCCTCGGCTGGACCTGGGAGTCGTACCGCGGCAACGGCCGCAGCACCGAAGGAGCTGCCTGATCATGCGCGTCAATTTCACGGTCAACGGCCGCAGGCACGAGGCGGACGACGTCTGGGAGGGCGAGTCCCTCCTCTACGTGCTGCGCGAGCGGATGGGCCTGCCCGGCTCGAAGAATGCCTGCGAGCAGGGCGAGTGCGGCTCCTGCACGGTCCGCCTGGACGGTGTGCCGGTCTGCTCCTGCCTGGTCGCGGCGGGTCAGGTGGAGGGGCGCGAGGTCGTCACGGTGGAGGGCCTCGCGGACTTCGCCGCCCACCGCGCCGAGCAGCACCCGGGCAGCGGCTGCGCCTCCGGCGCGTGCGGCACGGCGCTCGACAGGGCCCGGCGGTGGGAGGCCGCGCCGTCCGGCGAGGAGAGCCGGGAAACCGGTGAACTCTCCCCGATCCAGCAGGCGTTCATCGACGCCGGAGCCGTCCAGTGCGGCTTCTGCACCCCCGGCCTGCTGGTCGCCGCCGACGAGCTGCTGGAGCGCAACCCGGAACCGTCCGACGCGGACATCCGCGAGGCGCTCTCCGGCAACCTCTGCCGCTGCACCGGCTACGAGAAGATCCTCGACGCGGTCCGCCTCGCGGCCGCCCGCGCGGAAGAAACGGTCTGACGATGGGCGTAACCGGCAACCCCACCAGCATCAACCAGGGCACCCGCACCAAGGGCGGTATCGGCGAGTCCACGCTCCGCCCCGACGGCATCCTCAAGGTCACCGGCGAGTTCGCGTACTCCTCCGACATGTGGCACGAGGACATGCTCTGGGGCCACACACTTCGCTCCACGGTCGCGCACGCCGAGATCGTCTCCATCGACACCTCGGAGGCACTCGCCACGCCCGGCGTCTACGCCGTACTCACCTACGACGACCTGCCGAGCACGGTGAAGAACTACGGGCTGGAGATCCAGGACACCCCCGTTCTCGCCCACGGCAGGGTCCGCCACCACGGCGAGCCGGTGGCGCTGGTCGCCGCCGACCACCCGGAGACGGCCCGCCGCGCCGCCGCGAAGATCAGGATCGACTACCGCGAACTCCCCGTCATCACCGACGAGGCCTCCGCCACCGCTCCCGACGCGATCCTCATCCACGAGGGGCGCGACGACCACCACGCCGGGCACGTACCGCACCCCAACATCGTCCACCGCCAGCCCATCGTCCGCGGCGACGCGGAGGCGGCGGCGGCCCGTGCCGATGTCGTCGTCAGCGGCGAGTACGTCTTCGGCATGCAGGACCAGGCCTTCCTCGGCCCCGAGTCCGGCCTGGCGGTGCCCGCCGAGGACGGCGGCGTCGACCTGTACGTCGCCACCCAGTGGCTCCACTCCGACCTGCGCCAGATCGCCCCGGTCCTGGGCCTGCCCGAGGACAAGGTCCGCATGACGCTCTCCGGCGTCGGCGGAGCCTTCGGCGGCCGCGAGGACCTGTCGATGCAGATCCACGCCTGCCTGCTCGCCCTGCGCACCGGCAAACCGGTCAAGATCGTCTACAACCGGTTCGAGTCCTTCTTCGGCCACGTCCACCGGCACCCGGCGAAACTCTGGTACGAGCACGGCGCCACCCGTGACGGCAAGCTGACCCACATGAAGTGCCGCATCGTGCTGGACGGCGGGGCCTACGCCTCCGCCTCCCCGGCCGTCGTCGGCAACGCCTCCTCGCTCTCCGTCGGCCCGTACGTCATCGACGACGTCGACATCGAGGCCATCGCGCTCTACACCAACAACCCGCCGTGCGGCGCCATGCGCGGCTTCGGAGCGGTGCAGGCCTGCTTCGCCTACGAGGCCCAGATGGACAAGCTCGCCGCCGAACTGGGCATGGACCCGGTCGAGTTCAGGCAGCTCAACGCCATGGAACAGGGCACCCTCCTGCCGACCGGACAGGTCGTCGACTCGCCCGCACCGGTCGCCGAACTGCTGCGCCGGGTCAAGGACATGCCGCTGCCGCCCGAGCGCCAGTGGGAGGTGGCCGGCGAACAGGCCGACGTGCGGGCCCTGCCCGGCGGGCTCTCCAACACCACCCACGGCGAAGGCGTCGTACGCGGCATCGGCTACGCGGTCGGCCTCAAGAACGTCGGCTTCTCCGAGGGCTTCGACGACTACTCCACCGCCCGGGTGCGCATGGAGGTCATCGCCGGCGAACCCGTCGCCACCGTGCACACCGCCATGGCGGAGGTCGGGCAGGGCGGTGTCACCGTCCACGCCCAGATCGCCCGTACCGAACTCGGCGTCGCCCAGGTCACCATCCACCCGGCCGACACCCAGGTCGGCTCGGCCGGCTCCACCTCCGCGTCCCGGCAGACCTACGTCACCGGCGGCGCCGTGAAGCACTCCTGCGAGGCCGTCCGCGAGAAGGTCCTGGAGATCGGCCGCCGCAAGTTCGGCACGTACCACCCCGCGTGGGCCACCGCCGAACTGCTCCTGGAGGGCGGCAAGGTCGTCACCGACGGCGGCGAGGTGCTGGCCGACCTGGTCGACGTACTGGAGGACGAGGCGGTCGACATCGAGCTGGAGTGGCGCCACCGGCCCACCGAGGCGTTCGACCTCCGCACCGGACAGGGCAACGGCCATGTCCAGTACTCCTTCGCCGCCCACCGCGCGGTCGTCGAGGTCGACACGGAACTCGGCCTGGTCAAGGTCATCGAACTGGCCTGCGCCCAGGACGTCGGCAAGGCGCTGAACCCGCTCTCCGTCGTCGGCCAGATCCAGGGCGGCACCATCCAGGGCATGGGCATCGCGGTGATGGAGGAGATCGTCGTCGATCCCAGGACCGCGAAGGTCAGGAACCCCTCCTTCACGGACTATCTGCTCCCCACGATCCTCGACACCCCGACCATCCCGGTCGATGTGCTCGAACTCGCCGACGACCACGCCCCGTACGGGCTCCGCGGCATCGGCGAGGCACCCACCCTGTCGTCGACCCCGGCCGTCCTCGCGGCGATCCGGAACGCGACGGGCCTGGAGCTCAACCGGACGCCGGTGCGCCCCGAGCACCTCACCGGCACCTGAGCCACGGCTCCATCCGATCTCTCCGGGCGGCGCGTGCCTCCCAGGAACGTCACACTTCCGCCGCCCGCACCGCCCGGAGAACCGCGGTACCGCGGTTACGCAGTACCGCGACAGCAGCAGTGCGGGTGACGCCGCACATGTACCACGTCACACGTCACATTCCACTCTGCATGAACAGTTCGCCTCGGGCCGTCCCCCGGGTCGTGCCGCCAGCGCAGTCATCCCAAATCCCGCATATCGATTCTTCATCGCGGGTTCCCCTGTGAACCTTGGGAGTCAGGCATCATGACCCAGCAGTCAGTGGAGCCCAGGACCAGTGCGGAGGACGCGGGCCCGGGCTCGCGCGTCCCCGCCGGAAGATCCTGGCTCGACCGGTACTTCCACATCTCCGACCGTGGCTCCACCGTCGCACGAGAAGTGCGCGGCGGCATCACCACCTTCATGGCGATGTGTTACATCCTCCTGCTCAACCCGCTCCTGCTGTCCGGGCCGGACGCGGCGGGCCACCGGCTCAGCCACGCCGGGCTGATCACGGCGACCGCCCTGGCCGCCGCCGTCTCGACCCTGCTGATGGGCTTCATCGGCAAGGTGCCCCTCGCCCTCGCCGCGGGACTCTCCGTCTCCGGCGTGCTCGCCACCCAGGTGGCACCCCACATGACCTGGCCGCAGGCCATGGGCATGTGCGTGATGTACGGCGCCGTGATCGTGCTGCTGGTCGTCACCGGGCTGCGCGAGATCATCATGAACGCCATACCCCTGGCCCTGAAGCACGGCATCACCATCGGCATCGGCATGTTCATCGCGCTGATCGGCCTGGTCAACGCCGGTTTCGTCGGCAAGGGCGCCCCCGTCACGCTCGGCAACGGCGGACAGCTCGCCGGCTGGCCCGTACTGCTCTTCTGCGTCACCCTGCTGCTCATCTTCATGCTCCAGGCCCGCAATGTGCCCGGCGCGATCCTGATCGGCATCGTCGTCGGCACGGTCCTCGCCGTCATCGTCAACGCGGTCACCGACATCAGCCCCAAGGCCTGGGGCGGCAGCGCACCCGAACTCCAGGGCAGCGCGGTCTCGATGCCCGACTTCGGACTCTTCGGCCATGTCGAGTTCGGCGGCTGGGGCGACATCGGCGTCATGACCGTGGGAATGATCGTCTTCACCCTGGTGCTGGCCGGCTTCTTCGACGCGATGGCGACCATCATCGGTGTCGGCACCGAGGCCGGACTCGCCGACAGCAAGGGCCGGATGCCCGGCCTCTCCAAGGCACTGTTCATCGACGGTGCGGGCGGTGCGATCGGCGGTGTCTCCGGGGCGTCCGGGCAGACCGTCTTCATCGAGTCCGCGACCGGCGTCGGCGAGGGGGCCCGCACCGGTCTGTCCTCCGTCGTCACCGGTGTGCTCTTCGCCGCAGGACTCTTCTTCACCCCGCTCGCCCAGATCGTGCCGGGCCCGATCGCCGCCGCCGCACTGGTCGTCATCGGCGCGATGATGATGCAGAACGCCCGGCACGTCGACTGGAGCGACCGCTCCGTGGCCGTACCGGTCTTCCTGACCGTGGCGCTGATGCCGTTCACGTACTCCATCACCGCCGGGGTCGGCGCCGGGGTGATCTCCTTCGCCGCGATCAAGGCGGCGCAGGGCAAGTTCCGCGAAGTGGGCGTCTTCATGTGGGTGCTGACCGGCGTGTTCGTCGTGTACTTCGCGCTCAGCCCGATCGAGAGCTGGATCGGCGCCAAGTAGGGCCGAGCCGACACCGCTGCCCCTCCGCACACCCGTAGAAGGAGAGACGCCATGCTGGACATCGCCGAGGAGCTCGACCGGTGGGTCGAGCAGGGACGCGACTTCGCCGTGGCCACCGTCGTGGCCGTCGGTGGCAGCGCGCCCCGGCAGCCCGGAGCCGCGCTCGCCGTCGACCGCGACGGCACGGCGATCGGATCGGTCTCCGGCGGGTGTGTGGAGGGCGCGGTCTACGAACTGTGCGAGCAGGCGCTGGACGACGGCACCGCCGTGCGCGAACGGTTCGGCTACAGCGACGAGGACGCCTTCGCGGTCGGGCTGACCTGCGGCGGCGTCATCGACATCCTGGTGACACCGGTCCGTGCGGACGACCCCGCACGACCGGTGTTCGCCGCCGCGCTCACCGCCGCCGCGCGGGGGGCGGCGGCGGCCCTGGCCAGGATCACCGACGGGCCGGCGGAACTCCTCGGGCGCCCCCTGCTCGTCCACCCCGACGGCTCGTACGAGGGCGGGCTCGGCGGACACCCCGAACTGGACCGCACCGCGGCCGCCGACGCCCGCGCCTTGCTCGACGCGGGCCGCACCGGCTCCGTCACCATCGGTGCCGAGGGCTCGCGCTGCGGACAACCCCTCACCCTGCTCGTCGAATCGAGCGTCCCACCGCCCCGGATGATCGTCTTCGGGGCCATCGACTTCGCCTCGGCACTGGTCCGCGCGGGCAAGTTCCTCGGGTACCACGTGACCTTGTGCGACGCCCGCCCGGTCTTCGCCACGAAGGACCGCTTCCCCGAGGCCGACGAGCTGGTCGTCGACTGGCCGCACCGCTACCTCGCGGCGACCGGGGTCGACGCGCGCACCGTCCTGTGCGTCCTCACCCACGACGCCAAGTTCGATGTCCCGCTGCTGGAGCTGGCGTTGAGGATGCCGGTCGCGTACGTCGGAGCGATGGGGTCGCGCCGCACCCATCTGGAGCGCAACGACCGGCTGCGCGAGGTCGGCGTCACCGAGCTGGAACTGGCCAGGCTGCACTCGCCGATCGGCCTCGATCTCGGAGCCCGCACCCCCGAGGAGACCGCGCTCTCGATCGCCGCGGAGATCGTCGCCGACCGGCGCGGCGGCAGCGGTGTTCCGCTCAAGGGCGCGCACACCCCGATCCATCACGAGGCGGGCGAGCCGCCGACAGCCGTGATCACATCCGTGGCCTGAACCGGTCCCCGGGCCGTGACCGCTGCGGGCGGAATGCCGCCACGGCGGCTTCACGCCAGGTGCGAACTCAACCGTAGCCACGGTTTTGCAGGTAGATCATCTGCATGACATTCACTCCCTCCTCCGCCTCCGGCCGGGCGAGACCCGCTCGTGCGGGACGCAGGGCCCTGCTCATAGCGACCTCGGTCGCCCTGGTGAGCGGCGCACTGCTTCCCGCGACGGGCCTCGCCTCCGCCGCCCCGGCCCGTCCCGGGCCCACCGACCACCAGGCCGCCGCTCCCGTCAAGGAGTACGACATCACCCTGCTCACGGGCGATGTCGTGCACTACACCGACGGGGCCGGCAAGCAGGACACCGTCACCGTGGACCGCCCCGACGGCGCGACCGGCGGGGTGCATGTCCAGCAGGCCGGCGACGACATCTACGTACTGCCCGACGAGGCCACCTCGCTGCTCGCGGCCGGGAAGCTGGACCGCCGGCTGTTCAATGTCACCGCCCTCGCCAGGATGGGGTACGACGACAGGAGCTCGGGCGGCATCCCGCTGATCGCCACCTACCCGGCGGGCAAGAGCCGTTCGCTGCCCGCCGCCCCGCGTGGCGCCAAGAAGGTCCGCACCCTGGAGAGCATCCACGGCGCCGCGCTGAAGGCCGGCAAGGACACCGCCCGCACCTTCTGGAACGGCATCACCGGCGCCCCCCAGGCCCGCTCGCTGGACGCCGGCATCGCCAAGCTCTGGCTCGACGGCCGGGCGGAGGCGTCGCTCAAGGACTCCGTGCCCCAGGTCAACGCCCCGCAGGCCTGGGCCGAGGGATACGACGGCAAGGGCTCCAAGGTCGCCGTCCTGGACACCGGTATCGACGCCACGCACCCGGACGTCAAGGACCGCATCCTGGAGACCAAGAGCTTCGTACCGGGCGAGGAGGTCGTCGACCGGAACGGCCACGGCACGCACGTCGCCTCCACGATCGCGGGCTCCGGCGCCGCCTCCGAAGGCGTCAACAAGGGCGTCGCCCCGGGCGCGGACCTGATCATCGGCAAGGTGCTCAGCGACGAGGGCTCCGGTGCCGACTCCGGCATCATCGAGGCCATGGAGTGGGCGAAGGCCGAAGGCGCCGACGTCGTCTCGATGAGCCTCGGCTCCAGCATCCCGGACGACGGCTCCGACCCGATGTCGCAGGCGGTCGACGCCCTCTCCGCCGACGGCGGTCCGCTGTTCGTGATCGCCGCGGGCAACTCCTACGGCGAGGGCACCATCGGCTCGCCCGGGTCGGCTCAGAAGGCGCTCACCATCGCCGCCGTCGACAAGCAGGACAACCGCGCGTCCTTCTCCTCGATGGGCCCGCTGGTCAGGTCCTACGGTCTGAAGCCCGACCTCTCCGCACCGGGCGTGGACATCAACGCGGCCGCCTCGCAGTCGGTCCCGGGCATCGACGGCATGTACCAGTCGATGTCCGGTACGTCGATGGCGACCCCGCATGTCGCGGGCGCGGCCGCCATTCTGAAGCAGCGCCACCCCGACTGGTCCGGCCAGCGGATCAAGGACGCGCTGATGAGCTCGTCCAAGGAACTGCCGGACTACACCCCGTACCAGCAGGGCACCGGCCGGCTCGACGTGAAGGCGGCGGTCGACACCACGATCGAGGCCACCGGCTCCGTCGCGGTCGCCTCGTACGACTGGCCGCACTCCCCGTCCGACCCGGTCGCCGAGCGGACCATCACCTACCGCAACACGGGGGCGAAGGACGTCACGCTCGACCTGGCCACGGACACGCACGCCGAGGCCTACACCCTCTCGACGAAGCAGCTGACCGTCCCGGCCGGCTCCACCGCCGAGGCCGTGCTCTCGCTGGACCCGTCGAAGGTCGCGAACAACACCCGGTTCTCCGGCCAGGTCGTCGCCAAGGACGCGGCGGGCACCACCGTCGCCCACACCGGCTTCGCCCTGAACAAGGAGCAGGAGCTGTACGACCTGACGCTGAAGCTCCGCGACCGCGACGGCAAGCCGATGGACGGCACCGTCGTCCTCGGCGCGCTGGGCGACCCGCAGCTGCAGCCCGTCGCCGTCCCGGGCGAGACCACGCTGCGGCTGCCGCCGGGCAACTACACCACCTGGGCGGCGGCGGACGTCGCCGGTGACCGCGCCGACTCCAAGGCCCTGGCCTTCCTCGCGGCCCCCGAGGTCGTCCTCGACAAGTCCACCACGGTCACCCTCGACGCGTCCAAGGCCCGCAAGGTCTCCGTGCGGACGCCGAAGGAGACCGAGACCAGGCAGCTGCGCTACGACATGGCTCGCACCGCACCCGACGGCACCGTCCAGCGCGACGCCTACCAGATCCCGCTGACGTACGACCAGCTATGGGCCACCCCCACCAAGAAGGTCACCCAGGGCAGCTTCTCCTTCCTGACCCGCTGGCGGCAGGGCGAGAAGCTGATCGACCTGACCGCCGGCGGCCGTGATGTCCCGGTGACCGCGCAGGTCGGCTCCCCGGTCGCGGAGAGCGGCAAGCAGAAGCTCGCCACCGTCTTCGCGGGCAACGGCGCCGCGGCCGACTACAAGGGCCTGAACGTCAAGGGCAAGGCGGTCGTCATCCGCCGCAGCGACGCGGTCGCCCCCGAGGACCGGGCCGCCAACGCGGTGGCCGCCGGCGCCGAGGCGCTCTTCGTCGTCAACAACGGCGATGGCGTCGCGATGGAGTCGTACGCCCCCTACGGAACCAAGACCAGCGTCCCGGTCGCCTCGGTCCAGCGCCTCGCGGGCGAGAAGCTGATCGACGTGGCCCGGCACGGCTCGAAGGTGACGGTCGCCCAGCGGAAGTTCGCCCGCTACGTGTACGACCTGGTCGACCGCCACGACGGTGTCGTCCCGGACCGCTCGCTGGAGTACGCCCCGTCGGCCCGTCAGCTGGCGAAGGTGGAGAACACCTTCTACGGCCACAAGGACGTGCTCGGCGGCGGCTACCGCTACGACATCCCGGACTACGGCCCGGGCATCGGCTTCGAGGAGTACGAGAAGTTCCCCGGCACCCGCGAGGAGTGGGTCAACCCGCTCGCCGGCGCCTCCTTCTGGTACGAGAACCACTCGGTCCTCAACGCCGACGGGAGCGGCACCGCGCAGGAGATGCGCAGCGGCGAGCTGGACTACACGGCCGGCCGCACCTACCCGGCCGAATGGTTCGCGCCGATCACCCGGCCACGCCTGGGGACCGGCTACTGGGGTCCGTTCCGGTCCGTCTACAACGACATCCAGTACAACTTCACCCCGTGGACGGACTCGGGCGCGGGCCACTCGGGCTCCATGCCGGACGACGAGTACGACACCACCGTCACGTCCTTCTACCAGGGCGACACCCTGATCAAGAAGGCCGCGGGCCGGGCGGGCTTCGCCTGGGACGTCTCGCCCGAGAAGCTGCCGTACCGCTTCGTGCTCGACTCCGCCCGGGACGGCGACGTGTGGCGGACGTCCACCCGCACCCACACCGAGTGGAACTTCGTCTCGGGTGCCATGGACGAGAACGGCCCGTTCCAGGCCGACATCCCGATGCTCCAGCTGGACTACCGGATCGACACCGACCTGTCCGGTGACGTGCGGGCCGGCCAGTGGACCGAGGTGGGCCTCTCCTCCGGTACGCAGGAGTGGCTGGACGGTGCGGTGAAGGCCACCGGTGCCTCGCTGTCGGTCAGCTACGACGACGGGGAGACCTGGGAGGCGGTGCAGCTCCGCAAGGACGCGGCCGGTTCCTGGACCGCCCGGTTCAAGACCCCGAAGAAGGCCGGCTCGTTCGTCTCGCTCAAGGCGCACGCCGAGGCGGCCGGCGGGCTGGGCGTGGACCAGGAGATCACCCGGGCCTTCGGACTGAAGTGACCTGCTGAGTTCCGTTCCTGAGGCGACGGCGACGACGCCGGAGTTCGCCCGGCACGGCGATCCGGGCGGTGCCCCGCAGCACGGCTCCCGCTCGACGAGC